>NZ_JBSFUU010000065.1:0-12817 GCF_053591955.1 Streptomyces sp. NPDC002845
CCCGACCGGGATACCGTGGCATCCCGGCCCCTCCGAGAGGACTGTACGTACGACCGCCGCACGCGCGTGCTCCGATCGTCCAGCCGCCACCCCAGGCAGTGATCACAGGAACGCACGTTCGTACCATTCCGGTGCCGGACAGCCGTACGGGCGCTCCGCGCCCTGAAACCGGATACGGCGACGCTCCGCGCCGCAGTGCCCGGATGCGATTCTCCCCCGCAAGCGGGAGGTGCCCCCACCCCGGCGTGAACGCCGGGGCATCCTCGCAAGAAACAGGTGAACCGGACATCGTCCGCTCCAAGGTGGACGCGGCGCTGGACGCGGCGGCCGTCGTCGTCACGCTCGGCGGGGTCCATGTGTTGTGGGCGCGGACGTGGTGGCGCAACCGGCGGCGGGCGTCCTGAACGGCTGGGGAGCGAGCCGGGTACGCCGCGGCCGGAGCTGTCCGAGGGCCGTCGCCCCGAACGCGATCGCCATGCCGAGGAGCTGGACCGGCGTGAGCGCCTGGCCGAGCGCCGCCCAGCCGACGACGGCCGCGGTCAGCGGGGAGAGCGGGCCGAGGAAGGTGACCTGGGTCGCGGAGAGCCGACCGATGCCGCGGAACCAGAGCCAGTACGCGACCGCCGTGTTCGCCAGCGCGAGGTAGAGGTAGCCGCCGACCGCCCGCCCGTCCAGCGCGGGCGGCGGCCCCTCGACGAACAGCGCGACCGGGGCGATCAGCAGCCCGCCCGCGGTCAGCTGCCAGCCGGTGAGCGCCAGTGGGCCGACCCCCTCCGGGCGGCCCCACCGCTTGGTGAGCACGGTGCCGGTGGACATGGCGGCGGTGGAGGCGAGGGCGGCGAGCAGGCCTACGGCGTCGAGCGCGCCCGCCGCCTTGAGTACGACGAGGCTGACGCCGAGCGCGGCCGCGATGCCGGTGAGCAGGGTGCGCGGGGTCGGCCGCTCCCCGAGCAGTACGGCCGCCAGCCCCGCCACGAACAGCGGCCCGACCGAGCCGACCACCGCCGCCATACCGCCCGGCATCCGGTACGCGGAGAGGAAGAGCAGCGGGAAGAACGCCCCGATGTTCAGCGCACCCAGCACTGCCGCCTTCCCCCACCAGACACCGCGCGGCAGCGTGCGCGCGAGGGCGAGCAGCAACAGTCCGGCGGGCAGGGCACGCACGAGTCCCGTGAACAGGGGCCGGTCCGCCGGAAGGAACTCGGTGGTCACGGCGTAGGTGGTGCCCCAGGAGACGGGGGCGAGGGCGGTGAGGGCTATGAGGGTGAGGCGGTTCGCGGCCATGGGGCACGCCCTTCGCGACGGCGGGGTCGATGACTGGGGGCGCCCTGCTGGCGCACGCACTGCATGACTAACAGCTTGCTTGAAAGTAGCTTAGCATTAAGCAACTAGCCGTCAAGCAGCTTTCTTGCGGCCGACCGAACGACTGCGGATACTCGTCCCATGACCCCGAGCCCCACGAGCCCGTCGGGCCCTTCGAGCCGTTCGAGCCCGTCGGGCCCTTCGAATCCTTCGAGTCCTTCGAGCCGTCCGAAGGACCCCGTCGACGCGATCATCGAGCAGTGGGCGGTCGTCCGGCCCGACCTCGACACCACCGCGATGGAGGTCTTCGGGCGCGTCTCCCGGCTCTCACGCGCAGTCGGCGACCGGATGGAGAAGGCGTACGCGCGGTTCGGCATCTCACGCGGGGAGTTCGACGTCCTGGCGACCCTGCGCCGCTCGGACGCCCCGTACACCCTCTCGCCCCGCCAACTCTCCGCCACCCTCATGCTCACCACCGGCGGCATGACCGGCCGCCTCGACAAACTGGAACGCGCCGGTCTCCTCCGCCGCTCCCCCGACCCGCACGACCGCCGGGGGCTCCAGGTGACCCTCACGGACGAGGGCCTGCACCTGACCGACGAGGCGGTCGCGGCCGGCCTGGCGGTCCAGACGGAGGCACTCTCCCACCTGACCGAGGAACAGGCCGGCCAACTGGCCGACCTGCTGCGTCGATTGGTGGCGGGGGCGGGGGCGTGAGGGTGGGCGTTTGCCTACGCGGGTGGGCCAACGCGGGTTTGCCTACCCGGGTCGGCCAACACTGGTGGGCCAACACTCGTGGGCCAACGCGGGTTGATCTACGCCCGTCGGCCAACACCCGCAGGCCGGCGCCCGCCCATCACGTCGGCCGTCGCCGCCTCGACGGCCGCGCCGTCCGCGTTCTCCGCGGCCCAGGCCACGTACCCGTCGGGCCGGACCAGCACGCTCGTGCGCCGGTCGCTCGCCCACTGCCCCACGGCGAGGTGGCCCTCGCGGTCGCCGATGCCGTACGTCTCGGAGGTCTCGGGGGTGATGAGCACGAAGCGCCCGCCCCTCAGGGCCTCGTACAGGCGGCCGCCGTCGCGGAGGGCGATGTCCGGGGCCCGGGTGCCGACGAGCTTGTGGGAGCCGCGGGGGGCCGGGTACCGGTACCCGATGCCGGTGAGCTGCCCGGTCATGCGGGTGCGGGCCGGGCGGACGTGGTTGAGGAAGGTGGTGAGAGCGGCGCGGAACGCCAGGGTCCACGGGTACTTGGCCATGGCGAGCCGGACGATGCCGCCGCTGCTGCGAAGGACGGCCCTGCCGACGGGGTGGCGTTCGGCCTGGTAGGTGTCGAGCAGGGCGGGGTCGGCGTGGCCGCCGAGGACCGCGGCGAGCTTCCAGCCGAGGTTGGCCGCGTCCTGGAGGCCGGTGTTCATGCCCTGGCCGCCGGCGGGTGTGTGGACGTGCGCGGCGTCCCCGGCGAGGAAGGCGCGGCCGACCCGGTACACGGGCGCCTGGCGCTCGTCGCTGTGGAAGCGGGACATCCAGCGGGCGTCGCGCATGCCGTAGTCGCGGCCGAGCGCGAGCCGGGTGATCTCCTTGACCTCGTCGAGTTCGAGCGGCTCGCTGTCGGGGACGTCGCGGCCGCGGTGCCAGCCGATGACGCGGTAGTAGCCGTCGCCGAAGGGGGCGATGAAGGCGAAGGCGTCGCCGACGGCGTCGGCCCTCAGCAGCGTCTCGGGCTCCTCGTCGAGCCGCACGTCCGCGAGGACGACGGACCGGATCACCGACTTGCCGGGGAAGGGCAGCCCCATCGCCTCGCGTACGGCGCTGCGGTGCCCGTCGGTGCCGACGACGTACGCGGCGCGCAGTGACTCCTCGCCCCGCGGGCCCCGGACCTCGACGGTCACCGCGTCCGCGCCCTGCCGGACGCCGGTCACCTCGGTCTCGTACGCGAACCGCACGCCCGCCTCGACGGCCCGCCGCTCCAGCACTTTCTCCACCTCGTACTGGGGGATCACGAGCAGGTGGTTGAAGCGGGAGGGGAGCGAGTCGAGCCGTACGGTCAGCCGGGCGAAGAGCCGGATGCGGTCGAGGGGCTGCCCCTTGGCCTCCAGTTCGTCGGCGAGGCCTCGGGCGTCGAGCTGCTCCAGGGTGCGGGCGTGGACGGCGAAGGCGCGGGAGAGGTTGCTGATCTTGTGCGGGCGCTTCTCGACGAGGGTGACCGGGATGCCCACGGTGGCGAGGTCACCGGCCAGCAGCAGGCCGGTAGGGCCGGAGCCGACCACGATGACGTTGCGGAGTGCGGCGGTGGAGTGGGTGGTGCCTTTCATGACGACCTCCTGGGTGCCGGTGCACTTGGTCGGAGCGGGGAAGTGCTCGGTGGCGAGCTGGTCAACATCTGTAGGCCAACGCTCGTTTGCCAACAACATAGGGTGACCCCGCTGGACTGTCAACACATGTTGGCCTACGTTTGTTGGCATGACTGGCACACAACCACCAGCCGCCGCGAAACCGCCCCGCCGCTCCGACGCGACCCGGAGCGCGATCCTCGCCGCGGCACGCGAGCGGTTCGCCGAGGACGGCTACGACCGGGCCACCATCCGCGTGATCGCCAAGGACGCCAAGATCGACCCGTCGATGGTGATGCGCTACTACGGCTCCAAGGAGGGGCTGTTCGCCGCCGTGCTCGACGTCGACCTACGGCTGCCCGATCTGGAAGGGTTCGATCCGCGTGAGGTGGGGCGCGTCCTGGTGACCCACTTCCTCGACCTCTGGGAGCAGAACGAGGTGCTCACCGCGATGCTCCGCGTCGGTGTCACCAACCAGGTCGGCGCCGAGCGCATGCAGGGGATCTTCCGCGACCAGCTCTTCCCGCTCGCCCGACGGGTCTGCCCCGACCCCGAGCAGGCCGCCACCCGCGCCGCACTCAGCGCCTCACAGGTCCTGGGCATGGCCCTCACGCGCTACGTCCTCAGATTCCCGCCCGCCGTCGCACTGACCCCGGAGGAAATCGTGGCCTGGCTGGGCCCGACCCTCCAGCGCTACCTGACGGCGCCCTATCCGGAGCCGTACCCCGCGTGAAGGCCGTGCCCGCGGCGACCGGGCTCCCCGGTCGGAACCGGCCAGGCCCCCTGTAGGGCCTCAATTGGAATGTCCCATTCCGTTGTGGCGACCTGCGCATTCTCGGTACGTCTCATTTGCGGGCCACGGCGTCCTGTCTCACGATCTTGTCCCTGCACCGGTCGTCGAGGAAGCAGCGGACTACACGGATGCAGGACCCCATTTACACCGTGCCGTGGGATCGTCTCCAGGTCCTCCCAAGTGTTGGCCCAAACCGCCACGGCCCCGAACCCAGGGCACCGTGCCGCTCTGCAATAACGATCGGCCCGTGCTGACCGGGCCTCGAAGACGCCAGGCGGCCAGGTCGAAGACAGTGGCCTTGACCTGGCCGCCCAGGTCAAGGCCCTTCCTGATCGGCGAGCTCGAGATAACGGCGATCGCCGCGAAGACGCGAACACCGCCTTGCCCCGGCACCCGCAACACTTTCGACAGGCTGGCACCTTGGTGAACCGGCGGGCGGGAGGCGGAGGCGACCGCGTCGTGCGGGCCGTTCGTGACTTCGTTGGGCAGGGCGGAGCGAGCGAACCTGCGCACGCGCGCAACGTGGTGAATGCGCTCAAGAATTGAGTAGCGCGGCATTGTGGTGTGTCCACAGGCGACCCGACGACGTCAAGATAGCTCTTGGTGACAAGAGCAACAGCGCTGGCCAACGTCATCAGGAGTATGATCATGCAAAGAGTGATGGCATGAATCTTGCGATATGGGAGACGGCCGGTGAGTGAAGTGGCTTTGCAGCGCCTGATTGACGAGTCGGAAGTTCGGGATCTTGTTCAGGCGTATTACCGAGCGCTCGACGAAGCGAATTTCGACGCCCTATCTGCGCTGTGCACCGACGACGTTGTGCTTGAGCTGGGCGGGCAGATTCATCGTGGTCGGCAGGCGATTGTCGACACCGCCAAAAATACTCTGGGGCGCGCCTATGAGGTGACGTATCATCACATTGGGCAGATTTACGTCGACATCGATGGGGACGAGGCAAGGGGCGTGGCCTACGGCGTCGCGTATCACCTCCCGAATGCGGCGGAGCCGATGAAGCACGAGGACGGCGGTGGCAAGCTTCACGTCGCCGCCCGGCGAACCGAGGACGGCTGGCGATTCACGCGGGTCCGTCTCGAGATTGTCTTCGCTCAAGGGGATCCCATGAGCATCCACGTCTAACCTCGATCTTTCGTGATGGGCCGCCGGCTGAGTCGGGGGCCCATTTCGTTGTCGGTGGCCGGGGGCGGGCAGGCCGAGGGCCCGGGTGTCGTCTCGGGCGGACGCCGGGTTCCACTGCTCCGGGTTGGATCCTCTTCTCGTAGGGACAGGCAAGTCCGCTGGTCAGCCGGGGTTCGGCAGGAGTGCGAGCCATTCGAGGGCGTCTGTGATCTCGCGGGTCCAGGGCCAGTGGTGGGCGAGGCGGAGGATGCGGCGCCGGCCGGTGGTGACGAGCTGGCCGGCCGCGGAGAACAGGCGGAACCGCAGACGGCGCGGTTCCCAGAGCCGGGCTCTGCCGGTCAGGGCGAGCATGGGCATCCAGGCCAGCAGGTCGAGAGCAATCTGGACGATCTCCAGCCAGACCCCGTTCTGCGCGGTGTCGTGCAGGGGGAGGTTGCGCATGCCGGTCGAACGTGCGGCCCGGATGCGGTCCTCCGCGCGGGCCCGCAGCCGGTGACGAAGCTCAAGGTCGGCGATCGGCCGGTCGGGGGTGTTGGTGGCGAAGCAGGTGATGCGCATGCCGTCCGCATCCGTGATCCTCAACTGGGCTCCGGGATGCGGCCGTTCCTCGCGGACGATCAGCCGCAGGCACTTCGGCCACCCGATGAGGATGTCGCCGGTGAGCTCGGCGACCCAGGCCCCGTCACGGACTTCGCCGCTGGTCTCGACGGCCGGTGACCAGGCCGATGCGGGGATCTTCAGGACCTGCTGATGGATGGCCTCGGTGATCACCATGCCGACTGAGTAGGACAGCCAGCGTCCGCGCTGGGCGAGCCAGGCCACGAATTCATGGGTGCCGCCGCCGGAGTCGCAGCGGATAAGCGTCCGTCGTCCCCGAAAGGGACATCGGAAATGCGGGCCTACACGTGCGCGAGTGCCAGCAGTTCATCGTCGATGCCGTTGCGCGGCAGCAGGTAGGCGTGGGCGACCTCCATTCCGTCGACCCACGGCCGGCCTTGGAAGCGCGGCGTGAACCTCTCCATCTCGCGATCTCCTCCTTCTCCTGGGCCATCACCGAGCCGGTGATGGCCCGTATATGTACTCGGTCCCGGGTGTCGCCCCACGGAGGGCGGGCGGTCCGGGGCCGAGTCCGGGCCACCCTAACGGTCAACTCCTCTTCAGGGGCGGGGAAGTTGTGGCTCTGCCAGCTGCGTGCGCGCAGTCCACCGTCGTCGCGCTGCGGGGTGAAGGACTCCGGCCCCGGCAGCTGTCCGCGTTCTAGGTGTCCAGTTGAACGAGAGCGGGTGAGAATCCGACGGCTTCAATGCGACAGGACAAGCGCGCGTCTCACCGCGTTGCCCCTTGGGCCGGACAAGGGCCACCGTCAACGAGAAAAGGACACGCGAAACGCGAACCTACACCCCGGCCGGGCAGCGCACACGCCAAGGGCACCCGCCGCGCCGACGTGCGCGGAAGGTGCCCTCAACGGAAAGTACGGAAAGCTACGCCTTCGCCCTGGCCCTTGCCTTCGGCTGCCGGTCCGTCGACCCGTCCAGGAGCATGACCAGGCCGGCGATCACCACGAACAGCCCGATCGGCGCCGCGACGTAGAGGCCCAGCGTCTCGATGACGCTCAGCTTGGGCGCGGGGTCGTCGCCGTCGTCGGGCGTCAGCGCGAGCGCGGGGGACGACATGAGCAGCATCATCAGCGTCGTACCGGCTGCCAGGGTGCCGGCGCGCAGGGCGTTCTTCTTGTCCACGATGCAAACGTAGCGAACCCCCGATCGGCCCGCGCGCCCGGGGTGCCGTACGAACAGAATCGGAGCCTCAGCTTCCACACCCACCGTCCCCGCCACCCCCACCGTCCCCGCCGTCCCCACCATCCTCGCCGTCCCCGCCACGCCCGACACCCTCGCCTCCACCGGCGCTCCCGCCTCCACCGGCGCCCCCACCCCCACGCCCCCGCAGCACATCCACCAGCGCGTGCAGCCGGGGTGAGGCCGCCAGGTCCTCCAGGGTCACCGGGCGGGCGTCGGCGTCGGCGATGGGGAGGCGCCAGTTCGGGTACTGGTCCCAGGTGCCGGGCAGGTTCTGCGGGCGGCGGTCGCCGACGGCGTCGGGGAGCCAGAGGCCGATCATGCGGGCCGGGGTGCGCAGCAGGAAGCGGTGGACCGCCTGGATCTCCTGCTCCTCGGTGACGAACGAGCCCCCGGCCCCCTGGAGCAGCCCCAGCCGGGCCAGCAGCGCCAGCCACTCCCCCACCTCCGCCGCCGCCTCGGCGCGCTCCTCCTCCAACGGGCGGGTCAGCAAGCCGAGCCGGTCGCGGAGTTCGACGTGGTCGCCGGTCAGCCGGGAGCCGGTGGACGGCAGGTCGTGGGTCGTGGCCGTGGCCAAGCAGTCGGCGCGCCAGCGCTCCGGCGGCAACGGCTGCCCGGTCCCCTCCCAGTCCCGCTCGAACCACAGCACCGACGTACCCAGCACTCCACGCCCGTTCAGCACCTCGCGCACCCCCGGCTCGACCGTCCCGAGGTCCTCCCCTATCACCAGGGCCCCGGCCCGCGAGGCCTCCAGCACCAGGATCGCGAGCATCGCCTCGGCGTCGTAGCGGACGTACGTGCCCTCCGTCGGCGGCTGCCCCTGCGGCACCCACCACAGCCGGAAGAGTCCCATGACGTGGTCGATGCGCAGGGCGCCCGCGTACCGGAACAGCGCGCGGAGCAGGCGGCGGTACGGGGCGTAGCCGGACTCGGCCAGCCGGTCCGGGCGCCAGGGCGGGAGCCCCCAGTCCTGGCCGCGGGCGTTGAAGGCGTCCGGGGGCGCCCCCACCGACATGCCCGCCGCGAAGTACTCCTGCTGCGCCCACGCGTCCGCCCCGCCCGGATGCACACCCACCGCCAGGTCGTGCACGAGCCCGACCGGCATCCCGGCGTCGCGCGCGGACCGTTGCGCGGTGGCGAGCTGGGCGTCCGTCAGCCAGGCGAGGCGGCTGTGGAAGTCGACGCGGTCCATCAACTCCCCGCGCGCACGGGCGGTTTCGGGCGAGCGCGGGTCACGCAGTCCGGCGGGCCACGTCTGCCACTCGGAGCCGTACACCTCCGCGAGCGCGCACCAGGTGGCGTGGTCCTCCAGGGCCTCGCCCTGCTCGGCGAGGAAGTCGCAGTACGCGGCCCGCCGCCCGGGCCCGAGGGGCACCTCGCGCACCAGCTCCAGGGCCTCGCGCTTCAGCTCCCACACCGCGTCGCGGTCGATCAACTCGCCCTTGCGGAGCACGGATTCCCGCAGCCGGGACGCCCGCTCCAGCAGCGTACGGACTCGGTCCCGGTCGTCGACGTACGCGAACTCGGGGATGTCCTCGACGCGCAGGTGGACGGGGTCCGGGAAGCGGCGGGAGGAGGGGCGGTACGGGGAGGGGTCGGTGGGGGCGCCGGGTACGGCCGCGTGGAGCGGGTTGACCTGGACGAATCCGGCGCCGAGGGCGCGGCCGGCCCAGGCGGTGAGTTCGGTGAGGTCACCGAGGTCGCCCATGCCCCAACTGCGGTGGGAGAGAAGGGAGTAGAGCTGGACGAGGATTCCGTACGCGCGTCCGGGCGGCGCGGGCAGCCGGGGCGGGGCCACGACGAGGCGGGCGTCGGCGGTGCGGCCGTCGGGGGCGGTGGCGCGCAGCGCGTGGATACCGGGGGGCAAGTGGTCGGCGGCGGAGCGGAGTTCGCCCTGTTCGGTCTCGATGCGCAGGCGGGTGCCGTCCGGGAGCCCGGCCAGTGCGGTGGGCGCCGTGCCGCCCCAGCACACGACGGTCGGCGGCAACAGCCGTTCCCCGAGCTCCTGTTCGCGTGTGGCGAGGGCGGCCCGTACGGCGTCGGGGGTGCTCGCGTCGACGTCCAGGGCCGCAAGGGCCGCGACGACCGCGGCGTCGGAGGCCGCGACCGTGCGGTCCGGGGAGGGGCTGTAGGAAGTGGCGACCCCGTGCAGTGCGGCGAGCCGGGACAGCGGCGACGCGTCCGCGGTGGGATCCGCCGGTGGTGGCATTCAGACTCCCGGGGCGATGTTTCCGACGGTGGGTTCGCTGGTCAGGTGCGCGGTGTCGGCAAGCGGGGGCTCGCTGGTGAGTGGCTCGGCCTCCGGCAGCGGAGGTTCGCTGGTCAGCGGTGGTTCGGCGAAGGTGCTCTCCGCGCTGAAGACGCAGAACTGGGGTTCGGCGGACGGCTCCGCCGGGCGTTTGGAGCGGGCCGGGGTCGGAATGTGTGCCAGTGCGGCCACGGGGGTCTCCTTGTCGTCGTACGGCCTGTGCGGGTCAGGGCAGCCCTACCCAGTGGGCGCCGCCGCAGACGTACGGGGGCGGGCAACGTGGTTTTTCACACACCCCAGCGACGCATACCCCTCCTTCCCCCTCTACTCCTTCTACCCCCTTCTGCCGCCGTCGACCGGCGCGGCCCACCGGAGCGGAGACTTTCGAGGCGACTATTCACTCAGTACATGTACCGAGTACATAATGGCTCGCATGAGCACCCGCCACATTCTGTTGGGGCTGCTCGCCGGAGGGCCGAGCCATGGCTACGACCTGAAGCGACGGCACGACGAACGATTTCCGCAGGCCCGCCCGCTGGCCTACGGACAGGTCTACACGACCCTGCAACGGCTGGTCCGCGACGGGCTCGCGGAGGTCGAGGGGACGGACTCGGACGGTGGTCCGGAGCGGACGATGTACCGCTCGACGAACGACGGCGCGCGTGAGCTGGCCAAGTGGGCCGGGGAGATCGCGCCGCCCGCGCCGTTCGTGACGAACGAGATCTTCGCCAAGGTCGTCGTCTCGATCCTGTCCGGCGGCGACCCGGCCGGCTACCTCCAGGCACAGCGCACCGCACACATGGGGCGAATGCGGGAGCTCACGGCGCTCAAGACCGCGCCCGGCTCCGATCTCGCGACCCTGCTCTCGGCGGACTACGCCCTCAACCATCTCGACGCCGACCTCCGCTGGATGAACACCACCGCGGCCCGGCTCATCACTCTGACCGCGGAGGTCGACGCAGCATGAGCAGCACCGACGGCAACAAGCTGCCGCTTCTCGCGGCCCGGGATCTTGCCAAGGCCCATGGCAGGACACAGGCGCTGCGCGGCGCCTCGGTGGAGCTGGGCGCGGGCGAGATCCTCGCCGTCACGGGGGCGAGTGGCAGCGGCAAGTCCACCTTGCTGCACTGCCTGGCGGGGATCGTACGGCCGGACGAGGGGGCGGTGGTGTACGGCGGCGACCGCCTCGACCAGCTGCCCGAGAAGCGGCTGAGCGAGCTGCGGCGGACCGACTTCGGTGTCGTCTTCCAGTTCGGGCAACTGATCCCGGAGCTGATCGCGCTCGACAACGTGGCGTTGCCGCTGCTGCTCGCGGGGGTCCCGCGAGAGGACGCCCGGGAGCGGGCCGCTGACTGGCTGGAGCGGTTCGGCGTACAGGCGCAGAGGGCGCTGCGGCCGGGCGAGCTGAGCGGCGGCCAGGCGCAGCGGGTGTCGCTGGCGCGGGCCCTGGTGACCGAACCGAAGATCGTCTTCGCGGACGAGCCGACGGGGGCACTGGACTCGCTGGCGAGCGAGCAGGTGATGACGGCGCTGGTGCACACGGCCCGGGAGGCGGGTACGGCGGTGCTGCTGATCACGCATGACGCGCAGGTGGCGGCGTACGCGGACCGTGAGGTGCAGTTGCACGACGGCGCCGTGTCCTCGTCCTCGTCCTCGGCGGAGGTGACCGCGTGAGGTCCGACATCCGGCTGGCATGGCTGCTGATCCGTGGCTCCGACCGGCGCGAGTGGTGGCGGGTGGCGCTCACGGCGCTCGGGGCGGCGCTCGCGACGGGCTTCGCGCTGGCGGCGGTCGCGGTCGCCTCGCTGCGCGGCCACAACGACTCGACCATCGCGAGCGGCCTGCTGAACAACCCCGGAGAGCGCTCCGGAATCGTCCTCACCCTCCTTCTCCTGCTGATCCCCGTGCTCGGCTTCCTCGGCCAGTGCGCCCGCATCGGCGCCGTCCACCGCGACCGGCGGCTGGCCGCGCTACGGCTGGCGGGGGCCGCGGCGGGGCAGGTGCGGCGGATCGCCGCGCTGGAGGCGGGGCTCACGTGCCTGGTGGGCTCGGCGCTGGCCACGCTGTTCTCCGTACTGCTCCTGCTGGGGTTGTGGCCCAACGCGTCGGTCATGACCTGGATCGGCATCGCGCTGGTCGCGGTGACCGTGCCCGTGCTGGGGGCGCTGGTGAGCGCGGTAGCGCTGCGCCGGGTGGTGGCGTCGCCGCTGGGCTGGGTACGGCGGGTGAGGCCGCGCACGGGCGAGGGCCCGGGCTTGGCGTTCCTGGCGGCGGCGCTGGTGCTGCTGATGGCGGGGCTGCTGCTGGTGCCGGGCTGGCGCGACAGCTTCGCCACGGCCCCGCTGACGGTGTTCGCCGTGGTGGTGCTCACCGGCATGGGCGCGGTGTGGCTGACCGGCGCGGCGTCCCGGCTCACCGGCCGGCTGCTCGCGCCGCGCGCGCAGCGCCCGGCGGTGCTGATCGCCGCGGAGCGCCTGCGCGACGACCCGTGGTCGGCGGCCCGTACACACGCGGCGGTTCTCCTGGTGACGGTGGTCGGCACCGGTTTCGTCGGTGTCCGGGAGGCCATGCTCGCCGACCTGAACAGACGCGAGCATCTCGCCGCGGACCTGTCCTTCTACACCACCGGCATCAACCTCGCCGGCGCCGCGATCCTGGTCGCCCTCGCGATCACTCTCTCCGGCCTCGCCGTCGGCACGGCCGAGTCCCTCGCCACCCGCCGCCGAGGGCTGGCCGCCCAGGTCGCCGCCGGGGTGCCGTACGACGTCCTCGGCCGCGCGCTGCTCCTGGAGACCGCCCTGCCGCTGGCTCCCGCCGTGCTGCCGGCCGGCACCGGAGGCATGGTCATCGGCGGCGGTTACGCCGGGCTGGCCGGGGGCGGAGGCTGGCCGTTCCCGTACATGGCGCTGCTGGTCCCGCTGGTGGTCTACGGCGCCTGCCTGCTGGCCGCGGCCACCTCGCTGCCGCTGCTGCGGCGGTCGGTGCGGCCGGCGGAGCTGCGGTACGTGTGACCCACGGGGGCCTGTGGGGGATCGCGGGGCGTTCCGGGAGGCGTGGGGGGCTTTCCGGGGCGCACGTGGTGGGCTCCGGGGCACGCGCAGTGCGGGAGACCAACCGCACACGGCGCGAGCCCAGGGCACGCACCACGGGAGGCCGACCGCACACGGCGGAAAGCCCGGCCGGACACGACAGGCGACCGACCGGACACGGC
>NZ_JBSFUU010000065.1:12916-58466 GCF_053591955.1 Streptomyces sp. NPDC002845
AGCGAGGGCGGCCGGACACGGCGCGAGGGCGGCCGGACACGGCGCGAGGGCGGCCGGACACGGCGCGAGGGCGGCCGGACACGGCGCGAGGGCGGCCGGACACGGCGCGAGGGCGGCGCCCGGAGTGTTCCGGGCGCCGCCCTCGCGCCATATCCCGTACGGGCTGCTTCCGTATCCCGTACGGCTACCTCGGCGTCGAGGAGATGGGTGCCGACCGCTCCGCCTGCGAGCCCCCCTCCGCATGCGCCGACGGGGGCGCCGCGTCCACGTCCGACCCGTCGCCCTCCTGGGCGGAGACGCCGCCCACGATGCGGATGCCGACCGCGTCGAAGGCCCGCTTGATACGCCAGCGCAGCTCGCGTTCGACCCCGACCGCCTTGCCGGGCATGGTCTTCGCGGACACGTGCACCACCATCGAGTCGAGGAGCACGCTGTCCAGGCCGAGCATCTCGACCGGTCCCCACAGCGTCTCGTTCCACGGCTCGTCCTTCGCCATGTCCTCGCCCACCTGGGTGAGGATCGCCCGGACCTGGTCCAGGTCCTCCTCCGGGCTCAGCGTGACGTCGACGTGGGCCGTGGACCAGCCCTGGGAGAGGTTGCCCACGCGCTTGACCTCGCCGTTGCGGACGTACCAGATGGCGCCGTTCTCGCCGCGGAGCTTGGTGACGCGCAGGCCGACCTCGATGACCTCGCCGGACGCGACGCCGACGTCGACCGTGTCCCCTACGCCGTACTGATCCTCCAGGATCATGAAGACGCCGGAGAGGAAATCCGTCACCAGGTTCCGGGCGCCGAAACCGATCGCGACGCCCGCGACACCGGCGGAGGCCAGCAGCGGGGCGAGGTTGATGTCGAAGGTGGAGAGGACCATCAGGGCGCCGGTGCCCACGATCAGGAAGGACGCCACCGAGCGGAGGACCGAGCCGATGGCCTGGGAGCGCTGGCGGCGGCGTTCGACGTTGACGAGCAGGCCGCCGAGGGTCGTGCCGTCGACCGTCTGTCCCGCACGGCTCATGCGGTCGATCAGCTTGGTGATGGCCCGCCGGATCATCACTCTCAGCACGGCCGCTATGACCAGGATCAGCAGAACCCGCAGACCGATCGCGAGCCAGGTGGACCAGTTCTCCTCGACCCAGCTGGCGGCGTTGGTCGCGCTCTCCTGGGCGTCCTGGAGCGTGGGGGCCGACGGTGCCTCGCTGGGATCGGCGGCCGACAGCAGGACGGGCAAGGACACGGCAGGTACCTCCAGGTGTAGCGGCTCTGCCGACAGGGGGGACGCGTTGTGACGGCGGGGACACAGTCGTGACCGGCGTGGGGCCGTCGGGCAGGCCTCACACACTATCGGGGCAACTTGTGTGGATCGTTGCGGTGTTCGAGGGAGAGACGGCGCTCACCTGGGGATGAATCAGGACGTGATCCCGGGAATGAAAGTCAGGTGTGGTCGAAAACACTCCCAGCCCGTTACCGGGACATGGTGGCGCTTCCACCAGGCATGAGGGGAGACTGACTACAGATCGTCCCGGCGCGAGCCACGCGCCGCCGACGCACAAGGAGGCATCCGTGCCGCATGTCCTGGTCCTCAACGCGTCGTACGAGCCACTCGGCGTCGTACCGCTCCGCCGCGCGCTCGTCCTCGTCCTGGAGAACAAGGCCGTATGCCTTGAAGAGTCCGGCGCCTATCTGCACAGCGCGACCGTCACAGTCCCCGCACCCAGCGTGGTCCGGCTCAAGCGATTCGTCCGGGTCCCTTATCGGGGGCCCGTTCCTCTCACCCGCCGGGCGCTCTTCGCCCGCGACGGGGGC
Organism: Streptomyces sp. NPDC002845; assembly: GCF_053591955.1. Classification (NCBI taxonomy): domain Bacteria; kingdom Bacillati; phylum Actinomycetota; class Actinomycetes; order Kitasatosporales; family Streptomycetaceae; genus Streptomyces; species Streptomyces sp. NPDC002845. The sequence continues at coordinate 14,720 of NZ_JBSFUU010000065.1, forward strand.
CGGTGCATGTACTGCGGTGGCGTCGCAACCAGCGTCGACCACGTCATCCCGCGCAGCCGCGGGGGCAAGCACGTCTGGGACAACGTGGTGGCGTCCTGCCGCCGCTGCAACCACGTCAAGGCCGATCGCCACCTCTTCGAGATCGGCTGGCGGCTCCGCCACAAACCCGCCCCGCCCTCCGGCCTGGCCTGGCGCATCATCGGCACCGGCCATAGGGACCCGCGCTGGCTGCCCTACCTGCAGCCATACGGCGCGGACGACGCCTTGGCCCGGATCGACGGCATCTCCGCCTGAGGATCCGGGCTTTTGCATGACCTCACGCCGTACCGGCCGTACCGGGGCCCCGTAGGCACCACGGGGCCCTACTGGCCGGGTCAGCGCACCCAGCTCTTCAGCGGCTCGGTGTCGAGGGTGATCAACTCGGAGGTGACCAGGGCGGCGTCTCCGACGAGGGCCGGGTGCCCCACTCGGTGAGCAGGCGGGCCGTACGATGCGCGTTCCGCATGCTCAACCAGTCAGGCGTCGAAACGGAGGCGGGCGGTCTCGATGTGGCCGAGGTAGCGGTGGGTCCAGTCGCACAGTCCGTCGATCGTCACTCGCAGGGCTCGGCCCGACTCGGTGAGGGTGTACTCGACCCGCGGCGGCACGGTGGGGTGCACGTCCCGCTCGACCAGGCCGTTGCGCTCCAGCATGCGCAGGTTCTGGGTGAGCATCTTGTGGCTGATGCCCTCGATCTCGTTCCGCAGCTCACTGAAGCGCAGGGTGCGTTCACCGAGAACCTCGATGATCAGGAGCGCCCACTTGTTGGCGACGTCGGAGAAGATCTCCCGTGCCAAGGAGTCCGCGCGCGTCAGGTCCGCTTCCTCGGGCGAGCCGCTGAACTGCTTGGTCACCATACGGTTCCCCAGTCACTGAAAAGTGCGTTCTTCCATGTCAGCGGCCACTCTCCTACGGTTCCCCAGTAACCACAAGAGACCGAGAGCATCGCTCATGGGTCATTCATGGGTCGCTCATGGCAAGGAGGCGGGCAGCATGGCCATCACTCTGGTGAACCCCAGCGGATTACCCGAGATCGATGTGTACCGGCAGGTGTCGATCGCGTCCGGATCGAAGCTGGTCTTCGTCGCCGGGCAGGTCGCCTGGGACGCGGACGGGGTCACGGTCGGCGAAGGTGACCTCGCCGCGCAGGTCGAGCAGTGCTACCTCAATGTCGGCGCCGCCCTGGCCGGGGTCGGTGGTTCCTTCGACGACGTGGCGAAGCTGACCGTCTACGTCGTCGACTGGACCCCCGACAAGATGCCCCTGCTCCTGGAGGGGATCACCCGGGCGACCGCGAAGCTCGGGGTCACCCCGGTCCCGCCGGCCACACTGCTGGGCGTCGCGGCGCTGGACGTCCCCGATCATCTGGTCGAGATCGAAGCCACCGCCGTCCTCGACTGAGCAGGTGTTCTCCGCCTGAACTCGCCGTCTCAGCACTCCCGGTGGTAGCGGTCGGCCACAGCGGCGAACGCGGCCTTGGGTTCCCATGGCATGTCGGGGTAGACGGTTCCGAGGCGGCCCTCAAGGACTTTGACGATGCCGTAACTGGCCAGGTCCAGGTCCTCGCGAGGGCCGCCGTCGGGGCGGTGCGGGTAGTCGTACAGCGCGAACGTGAACACAAAGGCGCTGTCGATGCCTCCGGCGTCGAATGCCTCCAGCAGTTCGCGCAGGTACGCGGCCTGACCGGCCTCGTCGCGGACGTACTCACCGTTCAGACGAACAGGCGCACGGGTGTCCTCGTCGTTCTCGACGATCTCCAGACCGTGGGCGCCCCGGTCACCCGCACCGCGGTACCCGGCGGCGCCGAACTCGGTGATCGCGACCGGCTTCCCCTGCGCAACGAGGTTGTGGACGCCTTCGGCGAACTGGTCGGCGATCTCGGCCGAGCGGTAGAGATCCATGGACACGATGTCGAAGGGTGCCCAGTCGACGCGCTCAAGCGGTACGGCGGCGTAGGTCACCTTGCCGCCGAAGCGCTGACGGACGAGTGCCGCCGCCTTGCCGAGGAAGTCGTTGACCCGTGCGCCGATCTCGCCGATCTGTTCGTGCAGACGGTGCGGCTGCCTCAGCAGCTCGACCCGGTCGTCAGTGCTGTCGCCGGGCAGGAATCCCTTGTTCATCAGGCTCAACTCGGCGCCGGTGACGAAGACGACCTCGGCTCCCCGCCGCCGGAGCCGCTCAGCGCGCTCGGCGCAGTCGGCGAACAGCGACAGCATCTGGTCGGTGGTCAGTTCGAGCGGGTAGGGGGAGAACCAGACCTCAAGGCCGAGGTCGGCGGCGTACCCCGCCGCGAGTTCCAGCCGTTCGGGATCACCACCCATGACGCGGACCGCGTTGCAGTGCAGGTCGTCACGGATGATGCGCAGTTCGCGCCTGACCACCTCCGCGTCGAAGTTCTTGCGGCCGGTCACTCCGTTGTAGACGAAGCCGGTGTCGTAGCTGATGCCTCTGGCCCGCATGCGTCGTATCCCCTCTCGACGGAAGCAATTAAGGTACTGACAGTACCTTAATTGCCGTAACTCAAAGACGCAAACCAGAATGGGAAGGTACGGTTGGTACCGCTTACCGGATGGGGCCATGACAGGGAAACCGACGAGGCAGCCAGGCGCCGGGCAGACGCGGCGACGCGGAGCCGCCCTGGAGGAGGCGATCCTGCGCGCCTCGGTGGACGAACTCACCGAGTCCGGATACACCGGGCTGACCATGGACAGGGTCGCCACCCGCGCCGGCACCAACAAGAACGCCATCTACCGCCGCTGGCCGAACCGACTGGAGCTGGGCATCGCCGCCTATCGGCAACTGGCCACGACGGTCCCGCCCCCCGACACCGGCACCCTGCGCGGCGACGCCCTTGAGCTGCTGCGCCAGGCGAATCGCTACTGGAGCTCCCCCCTCGGAGCGATCCTGCGCGAACTGCTCTCCGCAGCCGGCGGCACCGCGGAACTCCTGGCGCAGCTGCAAGAACAGTCCGGCGACGCCGTGGCCGCCCCCTGGCTGACCATCCTGGGGCGCGCGGTCGCACGCGGCGAAGCAGCCCCTGAGGCTCTCCATCCACGGGTCGCCACCGTGGCCATCGTCCTGCTGCGCAACGAGTTCGTCGTGCGCGGGGTCCCTACCGCACCCGCCGACGTCCTCGTCGAGATCGTCGACGAGGTGTATCTGCCGCTGGTGCGGCGACGGGGTCCAACCTCGGGCTGACCTTCCGCCGGGGCCGACACGCTGCTCCTTTGTCTGGACCTACCTTCCCCAGACCTGATAGGAAACTTTCCTAACAACGCTTCCGATAAGCCGAGCAGCCGAAAGGCAGGTGTCCTACACATGCCGGGCACCCCCCGCCTCCTGCGCGCCATGAACGACCGTGCCGCGCTCGACCTGCTCCTCGACCAGGGGCCCCTGTCCCGGACCCGGATCGGCAAGCTCACCGGGCTGTCCAAGCCGACCGCGTCCCAGCTCCTCGCCCGCCTCGAAGCCGCCGGGCTGGTTCTGGCGACCGGTACGAGCGAGGGGCGGCCAGGGCCCAACGCCCAGTTGTACGCCGTGAATCCGGCCGCCGCGTACGCCGCCGGGCTCGACGTCACCCCCGAGCGCGTGCTCGCCGCCGTCGCCGACATCACCGGCCGTACGGTGGGCGAGTACGAGGTCCCCGCTCCCGGACGGCGCTCGCCCAAGACCACCGTCGTGCAGCAGGTCACCAACGCCCTCGACGGGGCCGTGAAGGCCGCCGGACTCACGCGGGCCGACGTCCACCGGCTCGTCATCGGCACCCCGGGCGCCTTCGACCCCAACACCGGCCGGCTGCGCTACGCCTCGCACCTGCCGGGCTGGCACTCCCCCACCCTCCTCGACGAACTCGCCGCCGCGCTGCCGATGCCGGTTGAGTACGAGAACGACGTCAACCTCGTCGCCGTCGCCGAGCAGCGGCTGGGGGCGGCCAAGGGCCACGGGGACTTCGTACTCCTGTGGAACGAGAGCGGGCTCGGTGCCGCTCTCGTCCTCGGTGGCCGGCTGCACCGCGGCTGGACCGGCGGTGCCGGGGAGGTCGGGTTCCTGCCGGTGCCGGGGGCGCCCCTCGTGCGCCAGGTGACCAGGGCCAACAGCGGCGGCTACCAGGAGCTGGCCGGTGCGCAGGCCATCCCCCGGCTGGCCCGGGAGCTGGGGATCGAGGACATCCCCGAGGGGCCGTACACGGAGGTCGCCGCCGCCCTCCTCGCGCGGGCCGCCGACAGCGGCGCCGGGCCCCGACGTCAGCTGCTCGCCATGTACGCGACCGGCCTCGCCACCGGTCTCGCCTCACTCGTCTCGGTACTCGACCCCGAACTCGTCGTCCTCAGCGGCACCGTCCTCACCTCCGGCGGCGAACCGCTGCGCGCCCTCGTCCAGGCCGAGTTGGCGGAGCTGGCCGCCTCCCGGCCACGCCTCGTCATCGGCGACGTACGCGAACATCCCGTCCTGCGCGGCGCGTTGGAGCGCGCGCTCGCCACGACCCGCGACGAGGTCTTCGACACCTCGGGCGGAGTGAAAGGTTGAGCTGTTCATGAAACTCACCGTGGTCGGCGGAGGATCGACCTACACCCCCGAACTCGTCGACGGTTTCGCGCGGCTCAGGGACACCCTGCCCGTGGAGGAGCTGGTGCTCGTCGATCCGGATGCCGGGCGGCTGGAGTTGGTCGGCGGCCTGGCCCGGCGCATCTTCGCGCGGCAGGGGCACGGCGGGCGGATCGTGACGACCGACGATCTGGACCATGCCGTCGACGGCGCCGACGCCGTGCTGCTCCAACTGCGCGTCGGCGGTCAGGCGGCCCGCGACGAGGACGAGACCTGGCCGCTGGAGTGCGGCTGTGTCGGGCAGGAGACGACCGGCGCGGGCGGGCTGGCCAAGGCGTTGCGGACGGTGCCGGTGGTGCTGGACATCGCCGAGCGGGTACGGCGGACCAACCCGCGCGCGTGGATCATCGACTTCACCAACCCGGTGGGGATCGTGACCCGCGCGCTGCTCCAGGCCGGGCACCGGGCGGTCGGGCTGTGCAACGTGGCGATCGGGCTCCAGCGGAAGTTCGCGGGGCTGCTCGGTCTCGCCCCGGCCGAGGTGCACCTGGACCATGTGGGGCTCAACCACCTCACCTGGGAGACGGGTGTGCGGCTCGGGGGCCCCGAGGGCGAGGACGTCCTGCCCCGGCTGATCGCCGAGCACGGGGGCACGATCGCGGACGACCTGCGGCTGCCGCGCGCGGTGCTGGACCGGCTGGGGGTGGTTCCCTCGTACTACCTGCGCTACTACTACGCCCACGACGAGGTCGTGCGAGAACTGCGGACGAAGCCGTCGCGTGCCTCGGAAGTGGCGGCGATGGAGCGGCAGTTGCTCGACATGTACGCCGATCCGGCGCTCGACGAGAAGCCGGAGCTGCTGGCCAGGCGGGGCGGGGCGTACTACTCGGAGGCCGCGGTGGACCTGGCGGCGGCGCTGCTGGGTCATGGCAGCGGGCCCGCAGGGTCCTCGTTTGAGGGCGGTGGTGGGCGACGGGCGGGCGGGGGCAGTACGTACCAGGTGGTGAACACGTACAACAACGGGACGTTGCCCTTCCTGCCGGACGACGCGGTCATCGAGGTACAGGCGGCCGTCGGCGCGCAGGGGGCGGCACCGCTACCGGTGGCGGACGTGGACCCGCTGTACGCGGGGCTGATGGCGAACGTGACGGCGTACGAGGACCTGGCGCTTCGGGCCGCGCTGCGCGGGGGGCGTGACCGGGTCTTCCGGGCGCTGCTCGCGCACCCCCTGGTCGGCCAGTACGAGTACGCCGACGCCCTCACCGACCGGCTGATCGCACACAACCGGGAGCACCTCGCGTGGGTATGACGGGCAGTGTCACCGCCATGACGGGCAGTGTTCTCGCCGTCGACGCGGGGAACAGCAAGACCGACGTGGCGGTGGTCGCGGCCGACGGGGAGGTGCTCGGCACGGCACGCGGGGGCGGGTTCCGGCCCCCTGTGGTGGGAGTCGGGGCGGCCCTGGACGTTGTCGCCGACGCCGTACGGCGGGCCTTCGCCGAGGCCGGGGTCGACTCGGTCGCCCATGTCTCGGCGTGTCTGGCGAACGCCGATCTGCCCGTGGAGGAGGAGCGGTTGGCGGAAGCGCTGCACGCGCGCGCGTGGGGAGCGGTTGTTGAAGTCCGCAATGACACCTTCGCGATCCTGCGGGCCGGGGTCGCCGAGCCGCGTGGGGTGGCCGTGGTCTGCGGGGCGGGCATCAACTGCGTGGGCATGCGCCCCGACGGCCGCACCGCCCGCTTCCCGGCCCTCGGCCGTATCTCCGGCGACTGGGGCGGCGGCTGGGGCCTGGCGGAGGAGGCGCTGTGGCACGCGGCGAGGGCGGAGGACGGCCGGGGCGAGGCGACCGCGCTCGCCCGCGCCCTCCCCGCCCACTTCGGCCTGGACTCCATGTACGCCCTGATCGAGGCCCTCCACCTGGAGTACATCGCCCCTGCCCGCCGCCACGAGCTCGCCCCGGTCCTGTTCGCCACGGCAGCAGACGGCGACCCCGTGGCCCGCACGATCGTGGACCGCCTGGCCGACGAGGTCGTCACCATGGCGACCGTCGCCCTGACTCGCCTCGACCTCCTCGTCGAGGAGACCCCCGTCGTCCTCGGGGGCGGCGTCCTCGCGGCCGGGCACACCCAACTCGACACCCGTATCCGTGACGTGCTGGCGGCCCGGGCGCCCAAGGCCGTCCCCCACGTCGTCACCGCCCGCCCGGTCCTGGGCGCCGCCCTGCTCGGGCTGGACCGCACGGGCGCCCCGGAGGAGGCACACGCGCGCGTGCGGGCGCATTACGAAAGGGGCCGACCCCGGACCCCGGCCTGACCCCAGGCGCCATCACCAACGCCCACGCGCGCGTGCCGACTTACCCCGAAAGGGGCCAGATCGCCGGGGAACCGAACCCGGGTGGAGCGCGTATTCATGGGCAGGGGATGGTGCGGGAAGTCTGTTCCGTGCCGGGGTTCGACAAGTGCGCCGGTCCGGACACGATCGGGGAACAAGATCCAGGCAAGGCCTGTGCGGATGTCAGTCCCGGCGGCGATACTTGCGGCCGTGCACCTCCGCTCGCACGCCGGGCGCCGTGAGACGTCACGCGCCGTCCGGCACCGTGCGGCGCCGCGCGCCGGGCGGGGGTGACCGACGGATGACCATGGGGGAGGTCAAGTGACGTACACGCCGAGGGGCAGCGCGGCGCCGCCGGCGCCGGCCACGCCGGCGGTTCCGGCCGTCCCGCCGCAGGCCTCACGCGCGCCGCAGGAGGGCGCCGGCGCCACCCGGCCGCGCCGCACCGCGTTCGCGGAGGGCGTCGACCAACTGCGCGCGGCCGCGACGACCGAACCGGGCCGGCTGCGGATCATCGGTGCCGTCCTCGCCCTCCTCGTCGTCTCGTTCGGCGCCGTCACCGCCTGGCAGATGACGGACCGTTCCGCCGCCGCCGACGACGTGCTGAACAGCAGTCAGCCGCTGAGCGCCGCCGCGGCCGACATCTACCGCTCGCTCGCCGACGCCAACACCGCGGCTTCCAGCGGCTTCCTCGCCGGCGGCCAGGAGACGCCCGAGTCGCGCCGGCGGTACGAGGACGACATGAGGGACGCCGCCGACGGTCTCGCCAAGGCCGCGGCCGCCTCCGAGCCGGGCTCGACCTCCGCGGACACGATCGCCGAGCTGAACCGGCTGCTGCCGGAGTACAAGGGCCGCGTGGAGCGGGCCCGCGCCAACAACCGGCTGGGCTTCCCCCTCGGCGGCGCGTATCTGCGGTACGCCAACGAGCTGATGCAGGAGCAGATGCTCCCGAAGGCCGAGGATCTCTACAACACCGAGAACGCGCGGCTGCGAGCCGACTACGACGACGCGACGCCCTACCCGTGGGCCGCGATCGGCCTCGGCGTCCTCGCGCTCGGCGGCCTCGCCTGGGCCCAGCGCCGCCACTACCACCGTACGAACCGGGTGCTGAACCGCGGTCTGGTCGCCGCCTCCGCCGCCACCGCGGTCGTACTGCTCTGGCTCGCGGTCGGCCACACCGTCGCCCGCGCGGGGCTGAACGACTCCTACGAGCACGGGGTGCGCTCCCTGAACGTGCTCAACGACGCCCGGATCGCCTCCCTCAAGGCCCGTGGCAACGAGAACCTGACGCTGATCAGCCGCGGCGCGCAGACCAAGGAGGTGGGCGGCGAGATCGTGGACGCGTACGACGCCGACTTCCGGGTCGAGATGGGCAAGCTCGGCAAGCATCTGGAGGCGGCCGGGCGCCTGGCGGACGACCAGGCCGGCGAGCAGCCCGTGGAGGCCGCCAACGGCAACATGGAAGTCTGGATGGAGCGCCACGCTCAGGCCCGCGCGTTCGACGAGGACGGCGACTACCAGGCCGCCCTGGACAAGGTGATCGGCTCCGAGGAGGACGAGCCGACGGGCGAGTGCTTCGACGGTGTCGACGAGAACCTCGCGACAGCGATCACGCACGAGGGCGAGGAGTTCGAGCGGGCGGCCGGTGACGGCCGGGACGCGATGACCGGCCTGCCCGTGGGTGCCGCCGTCCTCGCCGTCCTGGGCGCGGCGGGCGCGGTGTTCGGGATCGGGCGCAGGCTTTCGGAGTACCGGTGAGTGCCGGTAGGTACCGATGAAGGAGGCAGCACGGTGAAAGGGGGAGCGGTGATGAGTGCGGCACGACGTCTGAGGGCCAGTCTCAAGGGCTGGGGCGGCGTGGGCGCGATGGCGGTCGGCTGCGCCCTCACCGCCCTCGTCGCGGTGTTCGCGCTGTGTCTGCCACGGGGCGACACCGGCGGCGGCAGTGCCGGGGGCGAGGCCCGGAAGGTCACCGAGGGCACGTACGCGAAGGCGGAGGAGTGCGAGGCCCCCGAGAAGGAGAGCCTCGCGCCGTCCACCGCCGAGACCGGCCCGACGATCACGCGCATCAAGGAGAAGGGCTATCTGACCGTCGGCGTCGACCAGAACAGCTACCGCTGGGGCTACCGCAACCCCACCAGCGTCGAGCTGGAGGGCTTCGATATCGACATCGCGCACCGTATCGCCGAGGAGATCCTCGGCAGCCCGGACGCCGTCCGCTTCAAGGCCATTCCCACGCTCCAGCGCATTCCCGCGATCCAAAGTGGGCAGGTCGACATGGTGGTCCGCACGATGACGATCAGCTGCACGCGCCTGAAGGAGGTCGCCTTCTCCGCGCCCTACTTCCGGACCGGTCAGCAGGTCCTCGCCGCCAAGTCCTCGACGATCGAGGGGTACGACGATTCGCTGGCGGAGAAGAAGATCTGCTCGGCGGCCGGTTCCACCACGCTCGACAAGCTGACGGACGACCAGAAGACCGGCCGCCTCGTCTCCTCCGCCGACATATCCACCACCGTCCCCAACCAGCTCGACTGCCTGGTCAGACTCCAGCTCGGCGAGGTCGACGCCGTGGTCACCGACGGCGCCCTCGCCGCGAGCCAGGCCGCCCAGGACCCGACGGTCGAGCTGAAGGGGGAGCCGCTCACCACCGAGTACTACGGCGTGGCGATGGAGAGGGAGGCGGAGGACCTGGTACGCCGGGTCAACCAGGTCCTGGAGGAGTACCGGACGAACGGCTGGCAGACCTCGTACGACAAGTGGCTCTCCCCGACCCTGGGCACCGACTCGGGGGACTCCCTGCCGCCCCCGCCCGAGTACCGGTGACCAGTACCGGTGACCAGTGCCTGAGCACCGACAAACGACCTGATACGACTGGAGAGTTCCCCGACCGCATCCCGCGCGGGGAACGACGAGAGCGAGAGGTGATCGATGGGCGTCACGGGACCCCCCGGGCCGGTGATGGACCGGGACGAGGTGGACCGTGCGCTGGCGCGGCTCGGCGCGGAGCACGAGGCGATCGAGACCTCGCTCCTCGCCCTGCAGGACCACGCGGGCCGCAGACTCCTCGAAGGCGCCGAGCTCACGGGTATCACCAAGGAGCGCTGGACAGCCGCGGAGGCGTCGATCACCGTCCTGTGGGCGTACTTCGACGCGTACACGGACGCGCTGCGCAGCGCGCGCGAGGTCCGCTCCCGGCGCCGCTGGTCGAGCCGCGAGGACCTGGCCGAGCTGACCGAACTGCTGCGCGGCGAGAGCGTCACGGTCGCGGGCAGCACCACGGCGACGGCCAACGCGCCGACGCTGTCCGGCTCCGGCAGGCTCAGCGAGCGGTTCACGCTGGCCACGCTGGTGGAGCGGATGAACGAGCTGTACGCGTCCTCGCTCGACATGGTCGTCGCCGCGGACGCGGTGTGGTCGGCGCTGCCCGCGCGGATCGATTTACTGGCCGCGGAGTTGCAGCGCACCCGCCGGCTCGCCCACTCGGTCGGCGTGCGCCCCGGCGAGCACCCGGCGGGCGACGACCTGGAGCGCATCACGCGCACGCTCACGCGTCTGCGCGAGCAGGTGGTGTCCGATCCGCTGGCGTACTGGCTTCCCGCACCGGGCAGTTCGGCCCCCGGCGGCGGCCGCCCGGACACGACGACGTACGACCGCGAGGCGCGCGCCCTGGAGGACGTACGGCGGGAGATCGACGCGGTGCTGACGGTCCGCCAGGACGCGGAGGCGCGACTGGTGAAGCTGCGGGACGTGCTCAGCCGCGCGGACCGCACCCTCGCCGAGGCGCGCAGCGCCCGCGGTGAGGTGCTCGCGAAGATCGCCGCGTCCGAGGTGCCCGCGGTCAGCGGCCCGCCGACCGCGCTGCAGGAGCAGTTGGCGATGGCGGCCGAGTACCGCAGACACGCCCGGTGGCACCGCCTGTCCCCGCTCCTGGAGTCCCTGGAGGAGAAGGCGGAGGACGAACTGATGCGCGCCCGCGAGTCGTTGACCGCGGTCACCGCGCCCCTGGCGGTCCGCGCCGAGCTGCGCGGCCGCCTCGACGCGTACAAGGCGAAGGTCGCCCGGCACGGCCTCGCGGAGGACCCCTTCCTCATCGAGCGGTACGACGCCGCGCGCCGCATGCTGTGGAGCGCGCCCTGCGATCTGCGCGTCGCCGAACAGGCGGTGCTGCGCTACCAGCAGGCGGCCGCCGAGATGCTGGGCTCGCGGGTGCCGGGACAGCAGGGGCCCCTCGACCGGAGGGAGCCGGGCGCGTGAGCGACGACAGAGGTGATGCGGCATGAGTCAGCAGCGGGCATGCCAGCGGCCCGGCTGCACGGGGTCGTACGAGGACATGGGCGGCGGCGAGCTGTACTGCGACACCTGCGGTCTGGCCCCGGTCGTCTCGACGGCCGGCATGATCGGCTCCCCGCCCACGGGCGCCACCGGCGGCAGCGGCGCCGGCGGCAAGGGCTCCAAGGGGTCGGGCCGGGGATCGGGGAAGGGGTCGGGCAGCAGTTCGCGGGCCAGTTCCGGTACGTCTTCCCGTACGTCCTCGCGTTCCTCCCAGTCCCGCCGCTCGGTCTCGGGCCGGCTGACCGGCCGTACCACGGGCCGCTCGGTCTCGGTGCGCAGCTCCGGCTCCTCCTCGGGCTCCACCAGCCGCTCCCGGCTCGGCGTCGGCCTGGTGGAGGTCCCCCAGGTGCCGCGGCCCGACCCGCGCTCCATGGTGCTGGAGAACCCCGAGGTGCCCGAGCGGAAGCGGTTCTGCTCCCGCTCCGACTGCGGGGCGCCGGTGGGGCGGGCGCGCGGTGAGCGGCCGGGGCGCACGGAGGGCTTCTGCACCAAGTGCGGCCACCCGTACTCGTTCATCCCGAAGCTGAAGTCGGGTGACATCGTGCACGGCCAGTACGAGGTCGTGGGCTGCCTCGCGCACGGCGGGCTCGGCTGGATCTACCTCGCCGTGGACCGCGCGGTGTCGGACCGGTGGGTCGTGCTGAAGGGCCTCCTCGACACCGGGGACCAGGACGCGATGGCCGCCGCGATCTCCGAGCGCCGCTTCCTCGCCGAGATCGAGCACGCCAACATCGTGCGGATCTACAACTTCGTGGAGCACCTCGACCAGCGCACGGGTTCGCTGGACGGGTACATCGTCATGGAGTACGTCGGCGGCAAGTCGCTCAAGGAGATCGCCAACGGTCGCCGTACTCCGGAGGGCAAGCGCGACCCGCTGCCGGTGGAGCAGGCGTGCGCGTACGGCATCGAGGCGCTCGAAGCGCTCGGGCATCTGCACAGCCGCAACCTGCTCTACTGCGACTTCAAGGTCGACAACGCGATCCAGACCGAGGACCAGCTCAAGCTGATCGACATGGGCGCGGTCCGGCGGATGGACGACGAGGAGTCCGCCATCTACGGCACGGTGGGCTACCAGGCGCCGGAGGTGGCGGAGGTCGGGCCGTCGGTGGCGTCCGACCTGTACACGGTCGCTCGTACCCTGGCGGTCCTGACTTTCGACTTCCAGGGCTACACGAACGTGTTCGTGGACTCCCTGCCCGACCCGGACAACATCGAGGTCTTCCGCCAGTACGAGTCCTTCTACCGGCTGCTGGTCCGCGCCACCGACCCCGACCCGGCCCGCCGGTTCGCCTCCGCGCAGGAGATGGCGGAGCAGCTGACGGGGGTGCTGCGGGAGGTCGTGTCCCTCCAGACGGGGCGTGCGCGGCCTTCCATGTCGACGCTGTTCGGGCCGGAACTGAGGGTCACGGACACGGAGTTGTTCGGGGAGCTGGACGGGGACGTGTCGCGGCTGGGGGTGCGGACGGTTCCGTTGCGGGGGTACGCGTGGGGGAAGCGGAGGGCTCTCGCGGCGACGGGGGCTTCCGTATCGGCTACGGGTGGTTCCGTATCGGCTATGGCTGCTTCCGCTTCGGGCACGGCTGCTTCCGCTTCGGGCACGGGTGCTTCCGGGGGTGCCGTCGCGTCGGGCTCGGGGAGCGCCGCCGCGGCGGGATCCGGGGGCGCCCTCGCGTCGAGGCTCGCCCCTTCCCCGCTGCCGCCCGCGCCGAACGGCTCCCCCGCCTTCCCGCCCCCGCCCGCGGGCGGGGGCGGGAACCTGGTCAAGCCGCTCGACACGGCCGCCGCCGCGCTCGCGCTGCCCGTGCCACGGGTCGACCCGTCCGACCCCAACGCCGGTTTCCTGGCGGGCCTGATCGCGTCCGCGCCCGCCGAGCTGGTCGTCGCCCTGCACGCGGCGCCGACGGGCTCGCTGGAGCTGCGGCTGCGGGAGCTGCGGGCGCGCCTTGAGATGCGCGAGTTCGCGGGTGCCGTCGGCACGCTCGACGCCCTGGAGGCCGACCATCCCGACGACTGGCGTGTGGTCTGGTACCGGGGCGTGGCCGCGCTGGCGACCGGGGACCGCGAGAGCGCGGCGCTGGCCTTCGACGCGATCTACGACGCCTTCCCGGGCGAGCCCGCGCCGAAGCTGGCCCTCGGCCTGTGCGCGGAGGTGCTCGGGCAACTGGACAACGCCGCCGAGTACTACCGCCTGGTGTGGACGACCGACCCGAGCTTCGTGAGCGCGGCGTTCGGCCTGGCCAGAGTGCAGTTGGCCGCGGGCGACCGGCAGGGTGCCGTACAGACGCTGGAGTCGGTGCCGGAGGCGTCGATCCACTACACGGCGGCCCGGGTGGCGGCCGTACGGGCCCGTCTTCGACAACGCATGGACGAAGCGCCCGACACCCCCTTCCTGGACGACCTCACCGCGGCCGCCGGGCAGGTCGAGGCGCTGAGCGGGTACGGTCTGGACGCGGTTCGCCGCGAGCAGTTGTCCACAGAGGTCCTCGGTTGCGCGCTGGACTGGGTACTCTCCGGTAGCCAGGCCTCGCCACCGGAGGGTGGCGAGCGGAGGCTGCTCGGCAGCGCGCTGACCGAGCGCGGCATCCGCTTCGGCCTGGAGCGCTCGTACCGCACGCTGGCCCGGCTCGCGCAGGGCGGCGAGGAGAGGATCGACCTGGTGGAACGTGCCAACCGTTACCGCCCCCGGACGTGGGTGTAGTTGATGTCGCAGATGCCCCAGCCGACCGCGCTCAACAAGTGCCCCGTCTGCGCCTGGCCCCTCGCCTCGGACGACCGCTTCTGCGAGGGGTGCGGATACGACCTGTCCGCGGTGCCCCCGGTCCCCGAGGACCCGCCGACGATCACCATGAACGGGTCGTCGTCGCCCCCGCCGTCCGAGTCCGCGCCCATGGCCGCCTGGCCCGTCGCCCCCGAGCCGGACGGCTCCGGCGCGCCCACGCCGGTGCATCTGCCCACCGACCTCCAGGGCACGGACTCCGGCGGCGCCGCGCTGCCCCCGCACGGCGTACGGTTCCACCGGCCGCCCGAGCCCGATGAGTACCCGCTGGCCGCGCCCCGGCCGATGGCCGACCCGGCGATTCCCCTGCCGCCGGTGGACCCGGCGGCACCCCAGCCGGTGGCGGACCCGCGCGCCGTCGGCCCCGCCACTCCTCCGGCGGGCACCAAGCTCTGTGTGGCCTGCCGCGCCGGGCACGTCGACCGGGACGGGTACTGCGAGAACTGCGGGCACGCCCAGCCCCGCGAACGCGACCACATGGAGCAGGAGTTGGGGGCGGTCGCCGCTGTCAGCGACCGGGGCCTGCGGCACCACCGCAACGAGGACGCGTTCAGCGTGTCCTCGACCGCGCTGCCCGACGGCTCGCCCGCCGTCGTCGCGATCGTCTGCGACGGCGTCTCCTCGGCGACCCGCCCCGACGACGCCTCCGCCGCCGCCGCGCACACCGCGGGTGAGGCGCTCCTGGAGTCCCTGCCGCGCGGCACGCACCCCCAGCAGGCCATGCACGACGCCATCGTGGCCGCCTCGCACGCCGTCAACTCCCTGGCCCAGGAGCCCGAGACGGCCCAGGTGCAGGCCCCGCACCAGAACGCGCCCGCGTGCACGATCGTCGGTGCCGTCGTCACCTCCAGCCTGCTGATCGTCGGCTGGGTCGGCGACAGCCGCGCCTACTGGGTCCCGGTGGACCGGAGTTCACCCCCGGCCCGGCTCACCGAGGACGACTCGTGGGCCGCGCAGATGGTGGCCGCGGGACTGATGAGCGAGGCCGAGGCGTACGCCGACGACCGCGCCCACGCCATCACCGGCTGGCTCGGCGCGGACGCGTACGAACTGGAGCCGCACACCGCTTCCTTCAAACCGGACCGGCCGGGTGTAGTGGTGGTGTGCACCGATGGGCTGTGGAACTACGCGGAGGCCGCCGAGGAGATGGCCGCGGCCGTACCCCTCGACGCCGCCCCGCGTCCCCTGCACGCGGCCCAGGTACTGGTCGGCCACGCCCTGGACGGCGGGGGCCACGACAACGTAACAGTGGCCGTCCTGCCGTTCCCGGCCCCGCCGCAGGGGGCAGGATCGGCCTGAGGGTGTCCACGCGGCACCGCCCCGGCCGGACGGGACCGGCCGACGGGACGAACGGGACGGGCCGGCTGACGGGGCCGGTCCCCGGAGAAGGGCCGGCTCACGGGGTCGGCCCGCGGAGCGGACAGTACGCGAAGAGAGACGGCCGACGTACGTCATCGGCCCGCGGGACCGGAGGGGACCGGTCCCGCGTACACGCACGCACAGTCATCACCCCACCGCCGTGGGGGCCTTGAGGGGGAGCAGAAGGCATGGCCAATTTCTCGAAGTCGAACGTGCCGCAGTTCTCGGTGGACGTGTACCAGAACGAGTACCTGCCGGAGGGCGGCCGCGAGGTCAACGCGATCGTGACGGTCACGGCGACCGGCGGCGGCACGATCGGAAGCGCGGTCGCGGCACCCCACCTGTACTCGCCGGGGCAGGGACCGTCCGCCGCCGTGGCGATCATGGTCGACTGCTCGGGCTCGATGGACTACCCGCCGACCAAGATGCGCAACGCCCGCGACGCGACCGCCGCCGCGGTCGACACCCTGCGCGACGGCGTGCACTTCGCGGTGATCGGCGGCACGCACGTGGCCAAGGAGGTCTACCCCGGCGACGGGCGGCTCGCGGTCGCCGGCCCCGCCACTCGTGACCAGGCCAAGCAGGCCCTGCGCAGGCTCAGCGCGGGCGGCGGCACCGCGATCGGCACCTGGCTGAAGCTCGCCGACCGGCTGCTGGCCTCGGCGGACGTCGCCATCCGGCACGGCATCCTGCTCACCGACGGCCGCAACGAGCACGAGTCGCCGGAGGACCTGAAGGCCGCCCTGGACGCCTGCGCCGGCCGTTTCACCTGTGACGCGCGGGGCGTGGGCACCGACTGGGAGGTCAAGGAGGTCACCGGGATCGCCTCCGCGCTGCTCGGCACCGCCGACATCATCGCCGACCCGGCGGCCCTCTCCGCCGACTTCACACAGATGATGGAGACGGCGATGGGCAAGGAGGTGGCGGATGTCGCCCTGCGGCTGTGGACGCCCCTCGGCACGGAGATCAAGTTCGTGAAGCAGGTGGCCCCCACGGTCGAGGAGCTCACCGACCGCCGCACCGAGGCCGGTCCGCGCGCCGGGGACTATCCGACCGGCTCCTGGGGAGACGAGTCACGTGACTACCACGTGTGCGTCGAGGTGCCCCCGGCCAGCATCGGCCAGGAGATGCTGGCCGCCCGCGTCTCCCTGGTCATCCCGCAGTCCGACGGCAGCGCGCAGAACCTGGGCGCGCAGGGTCTCGTACGGGCCGTGTGGACCGACGACATGGTGGCCTCGACCTCCATCAACCCGCAGGTCGCGCACTACACGGGTCAGGCGGAACTGGCACAAGTCATCCAACAGGGTCTGGATGCCCGCAAATCGGGAGATGTCGACGGAGCGACGGCCAAGCTGGGACGGGCCGTTCAGCTCGCGAGTGACTCCGGCAACGCCGATACTGCGAAACTGCTTGCGAAGGTGGTGGACGTGGTCGACGCGGCGGCGGGTACTGTGCGACTGAAGGCGAAGGTCGCGGAGGCCGACGAGATGACTCTCGAAACACGGTCCACAAAGACTGTTCGTGTAAAGAAGTAGACAAGTTCACAGGTTCAGCGGACAAGTTCAGCAGACAACTTCATACGTCCAGAAACAGCGAGCCTGGCTCCCCTCCGGGGACCGGACAGAACCAGCCACACCGCCCTTCGTGGCTGAGAGCCCCGGCCCGTGCGGCCGGAGAGGAAAGGGGGAAGCGCCGACATGCCGACCTGCCCGAACGGACACCAGTCGGGTTCCGACGACTGGTGCGAGGTCTGCGGTCACCGCATGGCCGGTGCCGTACCCCCGCCACCCCCGCCGCCCCCGCCCGCCGGTTACGGCTACCCGCCGCCTGGCTCGCCTCCCCCACCGCCGGGTCCGGGCGGGCGCCCGCATCTGTCCGCCGTGCCCGATCCCCAGCCGGAGCTCTGCCCGCAGTGCCGTACTCCCCGGGAGGGGGGCGCGCCGTTCTGCGAGGAGTGCCGGTGGAACTTCCTGACGAATACGGCGACGACGTACACGCCGGCCGCACCGCCGAGGCAGGCCGCGGCGGGCGGGGCCGGGGGGCCCGGGCCCGGTCCCGGAGGGCCTGGCCCTGGCGGGCCCGGTCCTGGTCCTGGCGGTTTTGGTGGGCCGGGGGGTCCCGGTGGTCCGGGAGGGCCTGGGGGTTCGGCTGGGCCTGGCGGGCCCGGAGGACCTGGGGGTCCAGGGAGTCCTGGGGGGCCTGCGGGTCCCGGAGGTCCTGGAGGGCCGAATCCGGCGCTCCGGTTCCAGCAGCCGCCGCCCGGTCCCGGGCCGTCGTTCGGTGGCGGTGACTCGTACGACTACCAGAGCTCGCGGCCCTCGCAGGTGAACCGTCCGGCGGAGCCGATCCCGCCGTTCGGCGGTGAGCCGGGGCCGAACGGGCCGGGGCCTTCGGGCTTCGGCGGTGACCCTTCGCGTCCGGGCCCGCCACCGCCCGGGCCTACGCACGGTGGGCCTGGCGGTCCTGGCGGGCCCGGTTCTGGTCCTGGCGGTCCTGGTCCTGGCGGTCCTGGTCCTGGCGGATTCGGTGGCCCCGGGGGTCCCGGTGGGCCGCCGCAGGCCTTCCACCAGTCCGGTCCGCCGGCTCCGCCCGCGTTCCCGCAGGAGACCGGGCGGCCCGGGCCTGGTGGACCCGGTGGGCCCGGTCCTGGTGGACCCGGTGGGCCCGGTCCTGGTGGACCCGGTGGCCCGTCCTTCGGGGGCGGGGACGACGACTGGGTGATCTCGCCGCCGTCGTCCGGCCCCGGCGGACCGGGTATGGCACAGGGCGGCGGCGGATACGGCTACCCGCAGCCGGGCTCCACGCAGGCCCCGCCCGGGTCCGCGTACCCGCAGCAGTCGGCGGGCTGGACCGCGACGATCGGGCCGGACCGCGAGTACTTCATGTCGATGATGCAACGCTCGGGCCCCGAGGCCGCGGGCCTGAACCTGCCCGCGTACTCGCCCGAGCAGCAGCGCACCCTCACCGGCAACCAGATCACCATCGGCCGCCGCCGTCACTCCACCGGCGACACCCCCGACATCGACCTGGCGGTGCCGCCGGAGGACCCGGGCGTCTCGCACCAGCACGCGGTCCTGGTCCAGCAGCCGGACGGCGGCTGGGCGGTCGTCGACCAGAACTCGACGAACGGGACCACGGTCAACGGCGCCGAGGAGCCGATCCAACCGTTCGTTCCGGTGCCGTTGCAGGACGGCGACCGGGTGCATGTCGGGGCGTGGACGACGATCACGATCCGGCGCGGCTGACGTCGGTGTTCACGTGAGGGGCCAGGCGTACGGCCCCTCCGGGTCGTCCAGCCAGGCCCAGGCGCGGTCGCCGCTGACTGTGATCCCGTAGCGGTCGCGCGGCGGCTGGTGCTCGCGCTCCCACAGGGCGAGCGCCTCGTACGGGTCGAGGCTGCCCGCCGTCAGGGTCAGCAGGAACCGGAAGAGCTCGTGTTCCCTGGCCCGGCGCGGCAGCCCGCCCACGTGCGGCTCGTACGGCTCGGGCCCGCTGCCGCCGCGCAACGGCACGAAGTACGCGGGCGTGTGCAGGAACCGCCCCTCGGCGTGCTCGGTGTCCTGGACCCTCAGCCGGAGCAGGCCCGTGGCCAGCGGGGTCAGGATGAGCGCCTCGGGGTTGCACTGGTCGAGCCAGGCACGCGGGACCGACCGAAGCGTGCAGGTCGCGATGATCCGGTCGTAGGGCGCGCGTTCGGGCACCCCGCGCGCCCCGTCCCCGGTGACGACCGCCGGGTGGTATCCGGCGGCGGCCAGATGCCGGCGCGCCGCTTCGGTGATGTCGGCGTCCAGGTCGACGGAGGTGACGGACTTGTCGCCGAGGCGGCACGAGAGCAGGGCCGCGTTGTAGCCGGTCCCGGCACCGATCTCCAGGACCCTGTTGCCGTCCTCCACCTCCAGCTCGGCCAGCATCTTCGCCATCAGCGAGGGCTGGCTGCTGGAGGAGATCAGCTCCCCGTCGCGCACCCGGGTGGCGAGCGGGGTGTCGGCGTACGCGCCCCGCAGCCACCGCTCACGCCGCCTCGGGTCGTGCTCCTCGCCCCACAGCCGCTCGTAGCCGCCGACGGCGCTCACGTAGTAGTACGGCACGAAGAGGTGACGCGGAACCGCCTCGAACGCCTCCCGCCAGACCGGGTCGGCGTCCCAGGCCCCGCTCGCCTCGATCTCGCGCACGAGGGCCGCCCGGGCCTCCTCGGCGAGGTCCTGCAGGTCATGGTCGAGCGCGTGCGTGGTCATACCTCCACTGTGCTGCCGCACCGGCCGCGAGGCGAGCGCCACGACGGGCCCGAATGGGCGGCCGAGCGGGGTGCTCACGAGGACGGTGGCCCCGTGGACAGCGGCGCCGAGGGGCATCCAGGAGGAGGGCCGAGAGCATGGCCGAGAGGAGGGCCCAAGAACGGTGGTCCTAGGCCTTGAGTCCTCCGCCGCCGGGTCTGCGACCATAGAGGGCGTGAATGAGATTCGGCGCGGCACGCTTCAGGAGCAGACCTTCTACGAGCAGGTCGGCGGCGAGGAGACCTTCCGGCGGCTCGTGCACCGCTTCTACGAGGGTGTCGCCGAGGACCCGCTGCTGCGGCCCATGTATCCCGAGGAGGACCTGGGCCCGGCCGAGGAGCGCCTCACGCTGTTCCTGATCCAGTACTGGGGCGGCCCGACCACATACAGCGAGAACCGCGGCCACCCCCGCCTCCGTATGCGCCACGCCCCCTTCCCCGTCGACCGGGCCGCGCACGACGCCTGGCTGAAGCACATGCGCGTCGCCGTCGACGAACTCGGCCTCTCCGAGGAGCACGAGCGCACGCTGTGGAACTACCTGACGTACGCGGCGGCCTCGATGGTCAACACGGCGGGCTGAACCGCAAGGCCGCGTAGACGGTCGGTGGATGGGCGTGTCCCTTGGGTTTCGCGGTGCCGGAGTGGCTCCGAGCGACCGGATTCCGGTCACGACCTGCCGTTGTTGGTCATCGAGTCCCTCATGAGGGTGAAGGGATCTCAGCGCGCGTTGGCTGCCAGCGGTGGGCGGTGCGTTGGCCGTGGCGAGGTGACCGAGGTGTGAGGGGAGGCTGCAGCGTATGTCCAAGCGCGGGAAGAAGCGCGAACTGCGCACGATCGTGGCCCCCTTCACGGTGGCCGCACCCATGGGCGCCCGGATCCGGGACCGGCTCCGCCCCGGTGTGGCGGACGAGAAGATCCTCACTCTGGTCGGTGAGCATCTCGGCCGCCACCAGCGCGCCGATCTCGCGGTGCGTGTCGCCATGGGCTACGTGCCCCGGAAGGACGCTGGGCGTGCCGCGCGGAAGAAGGCGCTGACGGCGGAGTCGTCGTCGCGGTGGGCGGGGACGATGACCTGAGTCTCGGAGGCTCAGTACCAGCTCTCGGTGCGTTGCTCGTACGACGAGCGCGTCACGCTGCGTCGCGCCATCGACACCATTGGCCGGCGGCTCGCGGTGCCGTGCGGACAGCGCGGGGGCAGGATACGCGGATACGCGGATACGCCGACCGGAACGAGCGCTTCCAGAAGCCGCGCCGTATGCAAGACGCTCATGACCCGGCTCGCGGTCGTGGAAGCGCGTATCGAGTGCGGGCGCCCGGTCATTGTGGTCGGTGGTAGACGCCTGGCCGGCACGCGGCACCACCCTCGAACGATGCCGACGCAGCCGCTGACACGGCCTTGATCGTCAAGGCGAACACCCGGCCACGGCCGAGAGCGCGCGACCGCATCGCCCTGGAACTGGAGCGGGACCACATCGGCGTATGGCCGGACGACAGCAACAGCACCGGCTGAGCGACGCCGGGAGCGCACCCGCGCCCCCCGGACGTCGTGCGGACCCGGTCGGGGTACTCAGCGCACGCTGACGTCCAGAGCGCCGAGTCCCGCCCTGCGCAGGGCGATCGATCCGTACGGTGTGCGCAGCCTGAGCCACGCGCCCGAGGAGAACAGCGCCAACTGCCCCGGCTCCCCCTCGCTCGACGCCCCCTGGGGCCGCAGGAAGCCGAGCGACTGCGCCGCGTGCGCGGCCCGCACCGGCAGACCGGTGTCGCCGATCGGCCGGGACCAGATCTCCCGCCCGATCCGGTCGAGTTCGGCCCGCGTACGCCGCTCGGGCGCCAACTCCCCCGTACGGGACCGGAATTCGGCCACCGCGGCAGCGACCATCGCCCGTACCGCGTCGGGCGAGGGCAGCCCGGGCTCCGGGCGCCAGCCCCCGCGCGGGGGCAGTACTCCGGCCCACGGCGGCC
The DNA here is from genome assembly GCF_053591955.1 of Streptomyces sp. NPDC002845. Taxonomy (NCBI): domain Bacteria; kingdom Bacillati; phylum Actinomycetota; class Actinomycetes; order Kitasatosporales; family Streptomycetaceae; genus Streptomyces; species Streptomyces sp. NPDC002845. Next base: position 36,341 of record NZ_JBSFUU010000065.1, read on the forward strand.
CGGTGACGGCGGCGGGCACGACGGCCGTGGCCGCCGCCTCGTCGAGGGACTCCAGGAGTTCACCGGCCGACACGGTCACGTCGAGCGTGACGTCCAGCCCGTTCTCGTACGGCTTCGCGAGCCGCGCCGTCCGGATCGCGAGGACCTCGAACGACGGTGGCCGCCCGAACACCGCGAGCTTGGTCGCGGCCGCCTGCAGCCGGACCGCCGCCGCCCGGTCGTAGTGGATCAGCCGGGCGAGGAAGGCGGCGAGATCCGCCGCCTCCCCCTCGTCGGCGAGGTGGAGCACCGTCATGCCGCGACGGCCTCGGCCTCGTCGTCATCGTCCGTGTACTCCTGTAGGAACTCCCGTTCCTCGGAGGTGAGCCGGCGCGGCCGCTGCGCCTCGAAGTCGAACGGCACGATCACCGTCGAGGCCCGGACATAGACCTGGTCCGGGTCCTTGACCTCGTACGTGAGCGTGAACGACGCCGCTCTTACCTCGGTGACCCACAGCTCGATGTCCACGGGCGTGTGCCGGTGGACCAACTGCCGCTTGTAGTCGATCTCGTGACGCGCCACCACGGACCCCTGCTTGAAGTCCTTCTCCGGACGGAAGAGGAAGTCGATACGGGCTTCCTCCAGGTAGCGGAGGAAGACCACGTTGTTGACGTGGCCGTACGCGTCCATGTCCGCCCAGCGCAGCGGGCAGCGGTAGATGTGCCGCAAGATCAGCCCCGGGTCAGCTTCTTGTAGGTGGCGCGGTGCGGACGGGCCGCGTCCGGGCCGAGCCGCTCGACCTTGTTCTTCTCGTACGACTCGAAGTTGCCCTCGAACCAGAACCACTTGGAGTCGCCCTCGTAGGCGAGGATGTGCGTCGCCACGCGGTCCAGGAACCACCGGTCGTGGGAGACGACCACGGCGCAGCCGGGGAACTCCAGCAGCGCGTTCTCCAGCGAGGACAGGGTCTCGACGTCGAGGTCGTTGGTCGGCTCGTCGAGGAGCAGCAGGTTGCCGCCCTGCTTCAGGGTGAGCGCCAGGTTCAGGCGGTTGCGCTCACCACCGGAGAGCACCCCGGCCGGCTTCTGCTGGTCCGGGCCCTTGAAGCCGAAGGCCGAGACGTACGCGCGCGAGGGCATCTCGACCTGGCCGACGTTGATGTAGTCCAGCTCGTCGGAGACGACGGCCCACAGCGTCTTCTTGGGGTCGATGTTCTCGCGGCTCTGGTCGACGTAGGAGATCTTGACGGTGTCGCCGACCTTGATCGTGCCGGAGTCGGGCGTCTCCAGGCCCTGGATCATCTTGAACAGGGTGGTCTTGCCCGCGCCGTTCGGGCCGATGACGCCGACGATGCCGTTGCGCGGCAGTGTGAAGGAGAGGTCGTCGATGAGGACCTTCTCGCCGAAACCCTTGGTCAGGTTCTCGATCTCGACGACGACATTGCCCAGGCGCGGGCCCGGCGGGATCTGGATCTCCTCGAAGTCCAGCTTCCGCATCTTCTCGGCCTCGGCGGCCATCTCCTCGTAGCGGGCCAGGCGCGCCTTGGACTTGGCCTGCCGCCCCTTGGCGTTGGAGCGGACCCACTCCAGTTCGTCCTTGAGGCGCTTGGCGCGCTTGGCGTCCTTCTGGCCCTCGACCTTGAGACGGGTCTGCTTGGTCTCCAGGTACTTGGAGTAGTTGCCCTCGTAGCCGTGCAGGCGGCCGCGGTCCACCTCGCAGATCCACCCGGCGACGTTGTCCAGGAAGTACCGGTCGTGGGTGACCGCCACGACGGTGCCCTCGTACTTGGCGAGGTGCTGCTCCAGCCAGTTCACCGACTCGGCGTCGAGGTGGTTGGTGGGCTCGTCGAGGAGCAGCAGGTCGGGGGCTTCGAGGAGGAGCTTGCAGAGCGCGACGCGGCGCTTCTCGCCACCGGAGAGATTGGTGACGGGCAAGTCGCCGGGCGGGCAGCCGAGGGCGTCCATGGCCTGTTCCAGCTGGGCGTCCAGGTCCCAGGCATTGGCGTGGTCGAGCTGCTCCTGGAGCTTGCCCATCTCGTCCATGAGCTCATCGGTGTACTCGACCGCCATCTGTTCGGCGATCTCGTTGAACCGGTCGAGCTTGCCCTTGACCTCGGCGACACCCTCCTGGACGTTCTCCAGGACGGTCTTCTCCTCGTTCAGAGGGGGCTCCTGGAGCAGGATGCCGACCGTGTAGCCGGGCGACAGAAACGCGTCACCGTTCGACGGCTGCTCCAGGCCGGCCATGATCTTGAGGACGGTGGACTTACCGGCGCCGTTCGGGCCGACGACGCCGATCTTCGCGCCCGGATAGAAGCTCAGGGTGACGTCGTCGAGGATCACCTTGTCGCCGTGCGCTTTGCGCGCCTTGCGCATGGTGTAAATGAACTCAGCCAAGAGAAACCGTCCGGCAGCTTGAAATCTGGAGGTGGGCAGTACCACCCATCTTGCCGCACGGCCACCCCTCGACGGAAACCGGATATCCAAGGGCTGGGCGTATGACGCGGCCCCGGGCGCCTGGGAGGCGTACCGGGGCCGCGTCGCTCGCTGCGGTCACCGCGCGGTCACTCACTGTTGAGTTGCCAAGGTGCGGTCCGGCTCAAGGCCGCTCATTCCTGCGTGGGCTCATTCCTGCGTGGGCGTCTTCTTACCGACGAGCAGCAGCGCCACGCCACCGATCACGACCAGGCCGATGGCCACGCCCGCGATCGTCGGCGTCGCGCCGGAGCCGCCGGTCTCGGCGAGGTCGGTGCCCGTGGTGGACGTATCTCCGGCCGTCACCGGGCTCGGCTCGGTGAGCGTCTGCACCGATTCGCCGCTCGCGCTGGTCTCGGTCTGGGTCTCGCAGTCGAGGACGCCCTTGAACCGCTTCTCGAAGCCGCTCGGTCCCTTGATCGTGAAGTTGTACGCCTGGTCCTCCCACAGGGGCACCGTCACCGTCTCCGTCGCGCCGGCCGCGATCGTGTGCGTGATCCCGAGCAGTTCGAAGGTGAACTCCTCGTCGCCCACGTTGGCCGCCGTGATGTCCACCCCGCCCTCGGCGCAGTTCTTCTCGGCGGACAGTGCGGGTATCGCGCCCGTCTCCGCCCAGGTCGCGGTCGCCGTCGCGGAGACCGTCGACTCGCTGGAGCCCGCGAGGATCTGCGTCTGGCTGCGGGTCTCGGAGGCGAAGGCGCGGCCGACGGGCACGGAGGTGGAGGCCTGCACGGTCAGCGTGGCCGAGCCGTCCGGGGTGTCCTCGGGCACCTCGAACCAGACCTGGCTGCCGTCGTCGGCGGAGCTCAGGGCCTTGCCGTTCTTGCCGACGACCTTGACTCCCGCCGTCACGTCCACCGGCGGCGTGACCGTCACACTGTCCGCGTTGGTGTGCACCGTGATCGGGCCGAGCCGCTCTCCGGCGCGCCCCGAGACCGCCGGCGGGTCGAGGGTCAGCGAGGCCTTGGGCTCCGTGAGGTTCCGCGCGCTCTTCTCCAGGTAGTCCGCGAGCTTCTCGGCCTGCGGGTTCACCGCCTCGACGTCGACGCCGTCCGAGTAGCGCCAGATGGCCACCTGTGTGCCGGCCGCCGCGTCCTGTTCGGTCAGGCCGCTCGCCCCGGCCTTGTCGGCGAGCGCCGCGAGGTCGTTCACCTGGGGGTAGGAGTTCTGCAGAATCCAGCGGATCCTGCCCGCGTCCTTGTTGCCGCTCAGGGACGTGCCGCTCCACGGGGTCTCGTGGTACTTGGCGTCCCGCTGCGTCGGGTTGTGGATGTCGACGCAGTAGGTCTGCAGCGTGCCGCCGCCCTCGACGGACATCTCGAACAGGCCGGCGGACACCTGGTGCTCCGTGCCGTTCTCGTGGATCACGGCGGTCCCGTACGTCTTCAGGCCGCTGATGGTGGCGGTCGCGCCGCCCGGGGTCTGCGGTGTCTCGGCGGCGGCGGCCGGGCCGGCCGTGGCGAGCGCACTCGCGACGACGAGCCCGGACGCCAGTGCCGTGGCGGCGAGGCGGGCGGCCCCTCGCCTGCGCCGCGCGGACAACGCGGAGAACGAAGAAAACACAGAATTCCCCTTCGAGCAGGACCCGTTGGCGTGGGGGGTGCGGTCCCACCAGCAGAATCACAAGCCCCGTGAGCTATGCCACGGCATCCTAGGGACGCGGTCGCACCGCCTTTCCCGATCATGCCGTCGGACAACCGATCCGACTCGGAATCGTTATCGCTCGCACGGCCTGCGAGCTGCGCTTATCGACAAATCCATAGGACTGTCCACAGCGCTGTCGGGATCGTTGGGACCCTTCGGAACGCATTCGCCGATAAGCCGCAGGCCGGTCAAGTCGGTTCCGCCGCAAGTGGTTTGACGTCACGCCACGCCTGCTGGCTCCGGCTGCTGTTGGGCGGCTGCCACGGGTTGTGGTTCCCAGTTGGGTTCGGGCCGGGGTGCCGTCGTGGCCGCCTGTGTCTCCGCCCTGGGTGTGCGCCTGAACGCCGACGTACCCCGTGACAGATCGTGGCCGACCGCCACGGCATCGACGTCCGCCGTGGTCCAGGTCTGCCCGTCCCGCTGTTCCGTGCGCACCTTCAACCGCCCCTGGACGACGACGGGATCGCCCAGCGAGATGGAGGAGCCCACGTTCGCGGCGAGTGTCCGCCTGGTCCACACCGTGAAGAAGTTGGTGTGCCCGTCCGCCCACTCGCTCTTCTCCCGGTCGTAGTACCGCGAGGTCACCGCCAGCCGGAACCTGGCCGAGGTTCCTGCCGCCGTCTCCTTGCACACCGGCTGGGTGGCCACGTTCCCCACCACGCACACCTGAGTCTCGTTCATCTCGCATCCCTCCCTCGCCCCGGCACCGCGCCGGGGCGGATACGCGTACGGGCCCGTCCCGTACGGCTGCGTCTGCTCCGCGCCGACCGCGTCCGCTGCGATCGCCGCGGGTTCAGACTGCCTCCGTCGGGCCGAGCCCGCTGAGCGCTGTGTGCTACCTGCCAGTTGTGGAAAACTCCGTCACCCGAACGGGTGAACTCCGGTCAGTCGACGGCCGCTTCGACGGGTGTCGGACGCCCGCGTATCCACATCCACGTCCGTCACCCCACCGGCGCCGCCGCCCCCAGCACCCGCCCGTACTGCTCCCGCACCTCCCGGTAGCGCAGCAGTTCCGCCGCCACCGGATCCAGCACCCGCGCCCGCCCGCACCCGGCTGCCGCCGTCCGCAGCCGCCGTTCCGCTTCGAGCCCGTACCGCCGGGCCGGTCCGCGTGCCGCCAGCCTGCAGCTCCACTCGACGGCCGGGCCGCCGACGATGCCCACCACCATCAGCAGCACGGGTACGCCGAGGTTCGGGGACATGAACCCGACGATCTGGCCCACCAGCCACAGCCCGCCGAGGATTTGAAGGATCGTCATGGATGCCTGGGCCAGCACGGCGGCCGGCCACCAGCCCGGCCGCGGCGGCCGTCCCTGCGGTGTCCCGGCCCGCGCCGCCAGTTCGTCCAGCGCCTCGGGCAGCCCCTGTGACCCGCGTACGGCCGCCTCGCGCACCGCCTGCGCCCATGGTGCGGGCAGCCCCAAGGCGGCCCGCTCCGACAGCGTGCGTACGGCCTGTTCGACGCGCTGCCGGGCGGTGGCCTCCTCGTCGGCCGACGCGCGCACGGGCAGGCGTCCGGTGGTGGGTTCGTGCTGCTCCTGGCACCAGCGCCACAGCCGCAGCCAGGGCGTGCCGCACGCGCGGTTCGCGTTGCGCAGCCACGCCCGTTCGGCTGCCTCGCCCGACGCGGTGGCGCCCACGGCGTCCGCGAGCCGGTCGGCGAACTCGTCGCGTGCCTCCTCGCTGAGCCCGGTGCGCCGCCCCGTGGCGTACACGGGCCGCAGGCGCCAGGCGGCCGTGTCCAGGTCGGCGGCGATGCGGCGGGCCGGGGCCGCCCGGTCGGCCACGAACTGGCCCAGCGCCTCGCGCAGTTCCCCGACGCCGTCTCCGGTGAGCGCGGACAGCGCGAGCACCGTGACGCCGGGTTCGCCGTACTCCCGCAGCGCGATCCCGTCCTCGTCCAGCAGCCGCCGCAGGTCGTCGAGCACCTGGTGGGTGGCCTCCCCGGGGAGCCGGTCCACCTGGTTGAGGACGACGAACATGACCTCCGCGTGCCCCGCCATGGGCCGCAGATAGCGCTCGTGGAGGACGGCGTCGGCGTACTTCTCCGGGTCGACGACCCAGATGACCGCGTCCACGAGCGCCAGGACGCGGTCCACCTGTTCACGGTGCTGGAGTGCCGCGGAGTCGTGGTCGGGCAGATCGACCAGGACGAGTCCGCGCAGCTGCGCCTCGGCCTCCGGGCTCTGCAGGGGGCGCCTGCGCAGCCGCCCCGGGATGCCGATCCGGTCGATGAGCGTGGCGGCGCCGTCGCTCCAGCTGCACGCGATGGGCGCGGCGGTGGTGGGTCTGCGCACGCCGGTCTCCGAAATGGCCACGCCGGCGAGCGCGTTGAAGAGCGTCGACTTGCCGCTGCCGGTCGCGCCCGCGATGGCGACCACGGTGTGCTGCCCGGACAGCCTGCGCCGCGCCGCCGCCTCGTCCAGGACCCGGCCTGCCTCGGCGAGCGTCCTGCTGTCCAGCCGGGTACGGGAGAGCCCCACCAGCTCGCGCAGCGCGTCCAGCCGCGAGCGCAGCGGTCCGTCGTATGCGAGCGGGGGTGCCGTCTGCGTACTGGAGACCCTGGTCTCCATGATCGCGGGCTGCTCCGCCTCGGCCGTCTCTGACACGCGCCGGGCGATCAGCCCGTCGTCCCAGGCGGGCTCGGACTCCGTACAACCGGACGTGTCGTCGTGCACGCGCGCGTGGGCATCGTTTTCGCGCTCTTCTTCGCGCTCTTCGGGGTGTTCGGTGCCGGTGTTCCCCATGGGGTCCCCCTCCGGTCGCTCGCTGCCGGAATCGCCTTCTCCGGAGAGGCCGCTTTCGGAATCGTCGCCCTCGGGGACCTCGTTTCCGGTCTGGCGGGCGCGATCAGTGCGATCGGCGTGATCGGTGCGATCGATGTGATCCACTTGATCGCTGTGATCGCTGTGATCCGCGTCGTGGTCGGCGAGGGCAGTCACCACGGTCACCTCTCCTTCTGCAGTACGGACAACGCGGCGATGAGTTCGGCCTGGGGCTCCGGGTGGACGTCGAGGGCGTCCAGGGGGGCGAGCCGGCGCTCGCGTTCGGTGTGCAGGGCTCTGTCGAGGTACTCGGTGAGCAGCCGCCCGCCCCGGTCGCGCAGTCGCAGGGCTCCGTGGGCCCCGATCCGCTCGGCGAGCCCCTCTCCGGCGGACCGCGCCCGGCGTCCGCCGAGGAGCGCCGTGGCGACCAGGGCGGCCACGATCTCGGGGTCCGGCGCGACACTCCGGTCGAGGTCGCGTACTTCCTCCTCGGCGTACTCCTCCAGGACGCGCCGCCAGCGCCGTACGGTCATCCCGATGCGGTGCTCGGCGCTCTCCAGCGTGGGGTCGCGGTCCGTCAGCCCGGGGGCGCCCGCGGCCGGTTCGCGCCGCCAGGCCTCGTCGATGCGCTCGTCGGCGGCCGTGACCGCGCAGAGCAGCAGCGCGCAGAGGCTCCCCGCCAGGGCGTCGAGGAGTTCACCGGCGGTGCAGTCGAGCGGGTAGCTGCGCCACCGCTTCAGGGCATCCCCCGCGAGCACGGCCCCGACCTGCAAACGCGCCCTCACGCGCGCGTGCTCACTGTCGTACGCGACCTCGACGGCCGAGGTGAGCCGCAGCGCGGCGGCGTGCTGCGCGGCGGCGGCGCCGGCGAGTTCGGGCATCCGCGCCCGGAGCGAATCGAGGACCCCCTGGGCGGTACGGGCCATCGCCTGGTGCCGGGCTCCGGGATCCGTCGCCTGGTGAATGAGCCAGGTGCGCAGCGGCGCCACGGCGGAGGCCGGCAGCAGCCCGCCGCCCCAGGCGGACTCGGGCAGTTCGGGCACCGTGAACCGGGGCACCTCGCCGAGCCCGGCCTTGGCGAGCAGAGCGCCGTACTGCCGCGAGACCTCGGACACCACTTGGTGGGGCACCCGGTCGAGAACGGTGACCAGGGTCGCCTTGTGCTCCTTGGCGGTACGCAGCAGATGCCAGGGCACGGCGTCGGCGTACCGGGCGGCCGTGGTGACCATGATCCAGATGTCGGCGGCGCAGATCAGTTCGGCGGCGAGGAAGCGGTTTTCGGCCACCAGGGAGTCGACGTCGGGCGCGTCGAGGAGGGCGAGCCCGCGCGGGAGCGTGTCGACGGTCTCGATCCGCAGCACCCGCTCGCCGTCCCGGCCCGGCAGCAAGGGTTCGTCGCCCGGCTCCTGATGCGGTACCCACGCGCGCGTGAGGTTGGGCAGCACGCGCATCCCGCTGAACCAGTGATGGTCCTCCGGATGGCACACGAGCACCGGCGTACGGGTCGTGGGCCGCAGCACCCCGGCCTCGCTGACCCGCCGCCCCACGAGGGAGTTGACCAGGGTCGACTTCCCGGCCCCCGTGGATCCCCCCACGACGGCCAGCAAGGGCGCTTCGGGCTCCCTCAGGCGGGGCACCAAGTAGTCGTCGAGCTGTGCGAGCAGTTCGTCGCGGTTGGCACGCGCGCGTGGGGCCCCCGCCAGGGGCAGCGGGAAGCGTGCGGCGGCGACACGGTCGCGCAGGGCGGAGAGTGCGTCGAGCAGCTGAGGCCGTACGTCCAAGGTCACCACATGCGAAGAATGCCCAATTTTATGGACATTCTGAAGCATATAAGCCTGCCTGCGCGCCGACAGGACACAGGGGACGGAAGGGACGACCGGGGCACAGGCATAACGAGTACACAACACCCGGGGCCCGAGGCGCCAAAAGCGATGCACGATTCGTACCTGCCTGCGATTATCAGGACCGCTTCACCGAACCTCCACATCGAGCCACGGAGGCGAAGCAACAGGGACAAGGACCCGGGAGCCCTATCCTTGTCCCCGGCAATGTCACGGATCAGCCCACACCCGGGCACCAAGACAAAGGCCACCACACCTGGCCCCCGTAGCTCAGTGGATAGAGCAGGCGCCTTCTAAGCGCTTGGCCGCAGGTTCGAGTCCTGCCGGGGGCGCCGCGTTTTCGCAGGTCAAACGCTACTTCCAGCCCGTCGCAAGGTCGCTTGCGGCGGGCTTTTTGCGGCGCTCGAAGGGTGTTTTACCCCGATTTACGCCACCCTCGCGACGCCTGCCCCATATACGTCCCCCGGTGTGGCGGTACCCGCCCCTCCGCAGGACGAGTTGTCGGCGGCGGCTGAATTTCGGGGACTCAGTCCGAACCGCGCTGCCTCAGGCGGTCAGGGTGTTTCGATGATCGTGCGGATCGCTCGGACGAACGCGTCGGGGCTCACCTCGTCGCCCATGGCCAGGCGCAGCGTGTACCCGGTGAGGAGAGCCAGGAGCACGTTCGCCTTCCCGGTGGTGTGCGGGTCACCGGGAAGGCCGCGAACGGTGCGTTCATCGCGAATGAGGTCGACGGTCTTCGCGTGTGCGGCGGCCAAGTGGCGGCGGACCTGTTCGGCCAGACGCGGAGAGACGGCCGCCTCGCCCCAGATCTGCGCCATGAGCCTCGCGTGCTCCCGCCTGTCGACGGTGCCGCTGACCCGTTCCGGCGACTCTGACAGGTTCGGCGAAGTGGCCTTGTCCAGCGCCATGCGGATCGCGTCGTCGCACACGGTCTGGATGAGGTGGTCCTTGCTCGGGAAGTAGCTGTAGATCGCACCGGTGGACAGGCGTGATCTCGCGACGATGTCATAGGTGGAGGCCTGGGCGAATCCCTTCTCGGCGAACACGGCGCGGGCGGCGTCCAGGATCTGCCGACGGCGGGCGTCCCGGTGAGCCTGGGTGACCTTCGGCATGGAGAGACGGCCTTTCGTCGTGTCGTGGGCGGTGGTGGCCACTGTGCGGCTACAGCTCGGGGAACGGTCCGTGTCTGATGGCAGGGCTCGCGCGCCGTGGACGGGCGTGGCCTTTCGAGGACCACGGGGGCACTCGGACCCGAGTCGCACGGCCCGGCTTTGACGTGTCAGCCGATGTGTGCGGATGTCTTGTCGGGAACCGGCACGGAGGCGGGGGAGTGTTCCATCCGGTCGAGGCGGAGGGCGCGGTGCAGGGCGCGCAGAGGGGACGGGGCCCACCAGTTGGCGGCGCCGAGGAGGGCCATGAGAGACGGGACGAGGAAGGCCCGGACCACCGTCGCGTCGATGAGGACGGCGAACGCCGCGCCCAGGCCCAGTTCCTGGATGAACACCAGCCGGGACAGCGCCAGCGCGCCCACCGGGACGCAGAACAGGACGGCGGCCGAGGTCACGATCCCGCCGGTGCGGGACAGGCCTTGGGCCACCGCCTCGCGGTTGTCCAGGCCCTGTGACCGGGCCTCCTTGATACGGCTCAGGAGGAAGACGTTGTAGTCCGTGGAGAGTCCGAACGCGAGCGCGAAGACCAGTACGGGCGTGGTGGCCTCCAGCCCGGTCTGCGCGGAGAAACCGAGGTTGCCGTGCTGGAACACCCACACCAGGAAGCCGAACGCGGCGCTGGTGGACAGCAGGTTCATCACCAGGGCCTTCAGCGGCAGCACCACCGAGCCGGAGAAGGCGAAGAGCAGCAGCAGGGTGACACCGACCAAGATACCGCCGGCCAAGGGCAGGCTCTCCGCGATGCTCTGACGCTGTGCCAGGAAATCCGCCGTCGTACCGGTGTAGCGGGCGGGGTACGGGGCGGTCAGGTCCTGGACGGCGCCCACGGCGTCCTTGGCCGCCTCGTCCAGGGGGTTGTCGGTGAGGACGGCGTCGATCTCCCAGTGCCGGTCGCCCAGTTCCAAAGGGGTGCCCACCGACTCGACACCGGGAACAGCACTGATCCGCTCCGTGTAGTCGGTGAGACGGGACGCGTCCGGGGAGCCGTCGGTCTCCAGCACGATCTGCAGGGGGGAGGTGGCGCCGGCGTCGTACTCCTCGTCGAGCACCGCGGCCACCCGGCCCGCGCTGGTCTCCTCGGGCAGGAGCGTGGGGTCCACTCCGGTGAAGCGCACGCCCAGCAGCGGCGAGGCGATCACCATCAGCACCGCCGTGGCGAGGAGCGCGAACACCGCGGGGCGGCGCATCACGGTCTGGGCCATGCGGTACCAGCGTCCCTCGGTGGCCCGCGCGGCACCGGCCGTGCGCTGCCAGCGGCGCGGGGCGAGGGAGTTGACCCGTCGGCCCAGGAGGGCGAGCAGCGGGGGCAGTCCCAGGAGGGCGAACAGCGCCGCGGACACCACGGTGATGACGCCGGCCAGCCCCATGGACCGCAGATAGGGCTGCGGGAACGCGGTCAGCGCGGCGAGGGCCGCGGCCACCGTGAGGGCGCTGAACAGTACGGTGCGGCCCGCCGTGGCAACAGTCCGCAGCACCGCCTCCGCGCCCGGTCCCCGGTCCGCCAGTTCCTCGCGGTAGCGGGAGACGATCAGCAGACCGAAGTCGATGGACAGGCCGAGGCCGAGGGCGAAGGCGAGGCTCATCGCGCCGACGGAGACGTTCATGAACTCGGTGGCGACGCGCAGGCCCGCCATGGTGAGCAGCAGGGAGACGATCCCGCCCAGCAGTGGTAGCAGGGCAGCCACCAGCCCGCGGAAGACCAGGAAGAGCACCACCAGCATCACCGGGGCCGCGAGGAGTTCGGCCCGCGCCAGGTCGGCGTCCGAGACCTCGGCGACCTGGACGTGGCCGGGAGTGGCGCCGCCGAGCCAGGTGCGGCCGCGCAGGGCGGGGTCGTCCTCGACGGCCTTCTGGAGTTCCTCCTCGGCCTGGACGCTCTCCTGGTCCGTCAGCGACCCCACAGCGCCCACGACCACGGTGCTGCGCCCGTCGCGGGCGATGAGCGCGGCGCCCTCGGGGGAGGTGTAGTCGAGCACCTGCTCGACCTCGGGACGGGACCGCAGGAGCTCCGCGGCGGCGGTGACCGCCTCCGGCGGGGTGGTGGTCGCATCGACCGGCTCGTCGGTGCGCACCAGCAGCACATGGCCCTGCTGGGGATCGATGCCCGTGGCCCGCTCGATGATCTCGCGGGCCGCAACGTTGCCGCCGCCCGGATCGTCGTAGTCGGCCAGGCCGTTGGAGAGTTTCTCCGACACGCTGCCGCCGTACACGGTGGCCAGGGCGGTGACCAGGAGGGTCAGCAGGAGCACGGCGAACCGCCGACGGTGCAGGGCCGAGCCCAGAGCGGAGAACATGGGATTTCCTTTCCTGCGCGCCCGTGGGGGGCCGGGGCGCGCACGCCAAGCCTCGGCCAGGGCGCTGGAATCTCGCTGAAGCGTCCGGCAGGGATCCTGCGGGGCAGCGCTAAGGTCCCGCTGTAGCCGGGGACAGGAGGGCTGTGCCGGTCTCGGCCCGGCCGGTAGCGTCGGCTTCCCGGCGCCGTTCGCGGCTCGCCTCCGACACGCTCCGTGCCGCTGGCTCCCGTCCCACGAAAGCGACCGTCGACCGGGTCCACCGACAGCATCGATCAAGGGCGGCAAGCGGGAGCTGCCCGCTCTGGCCTTCCCGCGTCCGCGCCGTCTCTTCTCGTCCCGCGGCCCCGTCACGGGACCACTTCACCGCGGCCCGCGGTCCGTCCTGGAAGGAATCTCATGCGCCGTATCTCGTCCGCCGTGCACATCCGCGACACCGTCGACCGGGTGTGGGGGGTACTCACCGACTTCGAGCGGTTCCACGAGTGGAACCCCTTCCTCGTCGAGGCCGCCGGCCAGGCCGTGCCGGGTGCCCGGCTCACCCTGCGCCTCCGACTGCCCGACAGCGGACGGGAGATGGTGTTCCGGCCGACCGTGCTGGAGAGCGAGCCGGGGCGGCTGCTGCGCTGGCGCGGCCGGTTCGGCGTACCCGGCGTCTTCGACGGAGTGCACAGCTTCGAGCTGACCCCACACGACGGCGGCACACGTGTGGTGCAGACCGAGCGCTTCAGCGGGCTGCTGGTGCCGTTCGCCGGTTCGATCATCACCCCGTCCGAGCAGGGCTTCCAGCGCCTCACCGACGCACTGAAGGCCAGGGTCGAGTCGTCCGGTGTCGCGGCTCGGGATGTGGACTGACCCGCCTACGAGCCGTCATCTGCCGTCTGCCGTCTGCCGTCTGCCGGGGGAGCTTCTGCAAGGGGAGCTTTAGCCCGCGGTCCCACGATCGACCGACCATGACTCCGCTGGAGAGGCAGCAAAACGATGACAGCTGAGCTGACCGCACAGGTGTGCGTGGTCGGAGGGGGGCCCGCCGGTCTCACCCTGGCCGTGGAACTCGCCAAGCGTTCCGTGTCGGTGGTGGTTCTGGAGCAGAGCGGACACTTCAACCGGTCCTTCCGCGGCGAGTCGGTGTCCCCGGACTCGGTGTGGCTGCTCGACCGGCTCGGTCTGCTCGACCGGCTCGACGGAACCTACGCGCAGATGCACCACATGGAGATCGTCGACTCCGGCAGCACCGTGCTGAGCGTCGACTTCTCCGACTTCCACTACCCCCACCCCTACCCGGTGGAACTGCCGCAGCCAGCTCTGCTGTCCGCCCTGGCCGACGCCGGGCGGGAACACCCGGGTTTCACCCTGTGTCAGTCGGCCACCGCCGTCGGCCTGCTGAAGGAGCAGGGCGACAGCGGTCCGGTGACCGGCGTGCGCGCCCGCACCCCCGACGGCGAACTCGTCGTACGGGCCGCCCTGACAGTGGCTGCCGACGGGCGGTTCAGCAAGGTCCGGGAGATGTCCGGACTGCCGTACGACAAACAGCCGCTGGATCGGGACGTCGTCTGGCTGCGGCTGCCCTTCCCCGACGAATGGGACAGCCACACGTACCGCATCCGCATCCGGGGCGGTGAGCACGGACTGTTCATCCCCACCCAACCGGACAGTGTCCGGGTGGGTCTCAACATCCCGAAGGGCGGTCTCAGGGACCTGCGTGCCCAGGGGCTGAGCGCGCTGCACGAGCGGCTGGACCGGCTCGCTCCCGAGCTGTCGGACACGGTGCGCCGCGAGGTGCGGGCCTGGTCGGACACCTCGATGCTGGACATCTTCACCACCGTGGTGCCCCGCTGGTCCATGCCCGGTCTGATCCTCATGGGCGACGCCGCGCACACCCTGACCCCGATCCTCGGCCAGGGCGTCAACCACGCGATCATCGACGCGGTCACCCTGGCGCCGCTGGTCGACGGGGCGATGGCCGACGGGGGCGGTACGGCCGCACTGGTACGGGCCGGTGAGACGTTCCAGCGCTCGCGGGAGGAAGCGGTACGCCTCTCCCGCGCCCTCCAGCTCCGCCAGGAACGGCTCTTCGCGCTCGACGGACAGCTGGGCGGCCTGGCCCGCCGGACCCTCTACCGGGTGGTGGACCACAACCGGGCGCTTCAGCGGAAGGTGCTGGCCAGGGCGTACTTCCAGGTACAGGAGCCGGGTCCGATCGCGGCCCGGCGGGTGGTACGGCAGCCGACCCCGCGCCCCTGAGCCCGAGACGTGACGGCGCACGCCGCGACCACGGACCGCTGCCCGGGCCCCGACAAGGGGACCCGGGCAGCAGTCTGCGCACCGGCGACGGTCACCAGGTGACGGGCATACGGTTCAGCGCGTGCACCATCATGCCGCTGGTCATCGTGAGGTTGCCCACCTCGTCGGCCAGGCTCAGCCGGGGGAAGCGGCGGAGCAGCGAGGAGATCGCGATCTGCAGCTCCGCGCGCGCGAGGGCGGCGCCCAGGCAGAAGTGCGCGCCGTGGCCGAACGCCAGGTGCGCGGTGGCCGAGGACCGGGACGGGTCGAAGTCGCCCGTCGCCTCTCCGAAGCGGTCCGCGTCCTGGTTGGCGGAGGCGACCGCGGCGATCACACCGCTGCCCTTGGGAATGGTGCTGCCGGCGATCTCCACGTCCTCCAGCGTGATGCGGAACGGGCCGCCGTCGCCGATGGGGTTGATCCGCAGCAGTTCCTCCACCACGTGGTCGATCGCCTCGGGCCGCTCCCGCAGCACGGCCAGGTGCTCGGGGTGCCGCAGCAGCGTCAGCACACAGGTGCCGATCATGCTGACGGTGGTCTCGTGCCCGGCGACCAGCAGGGTGATGCCCATGGTGATCAGCTCGTGCTCGCTGAGCCGGTCGCCGTCCTCGTCGTGCACGGAGACCAGGGCGCTCATCAGGTCGTCGGCGGGCTCCTCGCGCTTGCGACGCACCAGCTCACCGAGGTACTGGACCATCGACATCCGCTGTTCCATCACCTCCTCAGCGGTGTGCGAGGTGAGCGAGACGAAGGCGTCGGACCAGCCGCGGAAGCGGTCCCGGTCCTCGAAGGGCACGCCGAGCAGTTCGCAGATGACCATGACCGGCAGGGGGAACGCGAAGACGGGGTTGAGGTCGACCGGCGGGGAGAGCTTCTCCATGCCGTCCAGCAGGTCGTCGGTCAGCTGCTGGATGCGCGGGCGGAGGTTCTGCACCCGGCGGGCGGTGAACTCCCGCGAGACGAGCTTGCGCAGCCGGGTGTGCTCCGGCGGGTCCATGGTGAAGAGGCTGCCGGGCATGGGCGGGGCCGCGGTGAGTCGCGGGGCGCCCTCGGCCAGCATCGCGGCCCGGCTGAAGCGGGGGTCGGCCAGGACGGTACGGACGTCTTCGTACCTGCTGACCACGTAGCCGTCGTCGCCACTGGGCAGCTGGACCTTGGCCACCGGGCACTTGGCGCGCAGTTCCTCGTAGACGGGTGGCACCTGCACCGCCGAGGGGCGGTGGAAGGGGTACTGGTATCCGGTCTCGGTCCCGGTGTCGGTCCCGGTGGGGGGCGCTGAGGCGGTGTCCATCGTGTGGCCTCCAGGGCTTCTTCGGTTCGCAGACGTGTCGGGCTGTCAGCGACAGTCGCAGGAGCGCCTTGCGCAGCGATAAAGGCGCTCTGTACCGACACGAGCCGCGAACATGCCGGAGCCGCGGCCGCGCATCCCGCCGGTCTCCTGGGGAGCACGCACACGGAACAGGCCCGCAGCCCCGGGGGACGGGATGCGGGCCTGAGCGCTGTGTCTGAGAGTGCCGCGGGTTCAGCGCTGCCAGCCGTCCGATGTCCGCAGGCCGAAACCCAGGGCGCGGGCGAGCGCGATGGTGGTGAGCCAGCTCATGCCGAAGGTGAAGGGGGCCGCGATGTCCTCCGGGCGGTCCCCGAGGAACGAGAAGACGACCATGATCGAGAAGGGGATCACGGCACGGTTCAGCAGGTTGTGCAGCGGTACGGCCCGGGGAGCCAGCTGACCTGGCTCGTGGGCCTGGCCCAGCCCTGCCGACCGGGCGACGAAGGGCAGGACCGCGCCGAGGACGGCCGCCGGAATCACCCAGCCCATGTGCTTGACCATCTCGAAGACGTCCCAGAGCAGGAGCAACGCTCCCAGCGCGCCCCAGGCGAGGCGCAGTTGCAAGGGGGTGGAACTCCTCGTGGCGCCGGTGGATTCGGTCGTCGCCATGTAATTCTCCTCAGTGTCGAGGCAGGACGGCCGGGCCGACCGTCCCTGGCCGTACGGACCGTCCTGGCCGTACGGCACAAGCGGTCGAACGATGCAGTATCCGGAGGTCCGCTGGAGCGCCGCTGAAATCGCAGGTGGCAGGCGAATGCTTCCCACCCGAGCACCGGGTCACTCCCCCTCGGCCCGTCATCGCCCGCTGCTACGGAAGGGCTCCCAGTCCGGTATGTCGAGGACCTCCAGTACGGCACAGGTGCAGCTGAACCCGGAGCCGCCGCCGACGAAGAGCACCCGGTCGCCCCGGCTCAACTCCTGCCGCTCCACCAGGTCGTTGAACCCGGCGATCTGGTCACCGGCGCCCAGGTGGCCCACTTCGCGGGCGAACTCCCAGGTGGAGCGCTCCACGGGGATGCCGAGCAACTGCGGCACCTGCCACTCCAGACGGCTGCGCCCGCTGGCCAGGGTCACCACGCGGTCCACGTCCGACCTGCCGATGCCGGCATCGGCCAGCGCGGTGTCCACCACGGTGTTCATCACCTCCGCGACCCGCTCGGTGGCCTCCCGGACGCTGCCGTGGGCGCGTGCGTAGTGGCCTACCCTGCCCAGCAGATCCAGGGGTTCGCCGGAGGGCAGGGGGCGCAGCCCGGGGCCCCTCACCACAGCCTCCAGGGAGTTGTCGGCGCCGCTGGCCGTGGACAGCAGCCGGGCGAAGCCGCCCCGCGCGGACAGCAGCAGGGCGGTGCCGCCGTCGCCGTACACGAATCCGGGTTCGCTGCTCCACCGTTGTACCAGGGGCGCGCCGAACCGGTCCGCGGTGGTGACCATCGCGGCTCCGGTGTCCGGGCGCGCGGCGACCTGGCGGGCCGCGATCTCCAGCGCGCCGAGGCCGCCGTTGCACTCCTGTTCCAGTCCGAAGGCGGGCACGCCCCGGCCGAGGGCGTGGCCGGCCACATAGGAGGCCGCGGGCCACATCTCGACGCCCTGGAACCAGATGCCGCTGTGGATCAGCAGATCCACGTCGGACGCGTCCACTCCGGAACGCTTGAGCGCGGTCGTCGCAGCGTGGACGGCCATGTCCGGAGGGGCCATGGACTCGTCGGCGACGGAGACGGAAAGGATCTCGTCCGCCGCGTACTGCTCCGCGTCGTACGCGCCGGACTCCAGGGCCGACCGGGCGTATTCGGGCTCGCCCAGCCATACCCCCGTCCCCGCGACGTACACACCTTCCCACTGCATGAGGTCTCCTCTCTGGTCGCTCGGAAGTCAGGCCGATCCGACGGACTGTTCCCGCAGGGCGGACACCACGCGCCACAGCGAAGCGGGGGTAGCGAAGGTGTCGGCCATCAGCTCGGAGTCCGGGACGGCGATGCCGTACGTCTCCTCCACCCGGGCCAGGACCTCCACCATCGCGAGCGAGTCCAGTCCCGCCGCCTTGAGGCTGGTGTCGGGCCGTAGTTCGCCCTTGGCGGCGAGCCGGGGCAGGGCCTCGTGCAGCAGTGCCTCGTACGTCGGGTCCCAGGGCGCGGCCGGTTCGTCCGCTGTGCCGGCGGGCGCCGTCCCCGTGGTCGTCTCGGTCATGGCGGTGATGTCCTCCGTACGGGATCCGGTGTGGGGTGAGACGGTGTGGCGCCGCAGGGTCAGGCAGGTGGCGGAGACGGTCTCGCCTCCGTCCACGACGATCTCGGCGGGCGCCGGATGGCCGAGGAAGCCGAGCAGGCTCGCGGACAGTCCGTAGGCGCCTACGTTGGGGAAGGCCAGCAGGTCGCCCGCGCGCAACCCCGGCAGCTCGGCCGCGCGGGCCAGGATGTCGGCGGGGGTGCACAGCGGGCCGGCGAGGGTCACCGTGGCCGGTTTCTGGTCACCGGCCTCGTCCGCCGCCCGGCCGGGGGCCGACAGCGGCTGGGCGGAGAGGGGCAGCAGACGGCCCAGGCCCGACAGACCGCCCAGGTGGTTGATGCCGGAGTCGAGCACCGCGTAGGTGCCGCCGCGGCTGTTCTTCACGTCGGTGACGGTGGTCACCAGTCGTCCGCTGTCGCCGACCAGATAGCGCCCGGACTCGAAGGCGACCACCGGTTCGCCGTCCCGCCAGCCCGGCAGGTGCTCGTCGAGCACGGCGGTCAGTGCCGTCCGCAGCCGCGGGTACCCGGGCCGCTCGCCGGGGGACGCGTACGGGGCGGCGAAGCCTCCGCCGAGGTCCAGCAGGTGCAGCGGGATGCCGAGGTCCTCCCGGAGCTGGGCCGCGGTGCGCACGCTCTGGGCGAGTTCGGCGATCAGGCCGTCCTCGTCCCTGGCGTTGGTGAGCGGGAAGAAGTGCATCCCGATGATCCGGACGCCCTTCACGAGGAGCCGGGCCCCGTGCTCGGCCAGGTCGTCGAGGTCGAACCCGAACTGGGACGGTCCCCCGGTCATCCGCAGGCCGCCCTGGCCGGGCGCCCCTGCCGCGTTGATCCGCAGCACACAGTCCGCGGTGACGCCGTGGGCGTCCGCCGCGGCGCCGATCCGCTCCAGATCGCCGAAGGACTCGGCGGAGAAGGTGCGCATCCCCGCCGCGATCGCCTCGTCGAGCTCCGCGGGGACCTTGCCGGGACCGGAGTACATCAGTTCCGCCGCCGGACAACCCGCTTCGAGGGCGGCCGCCAGTTCGCCGCGCGAGGTCACCTCGGCGCGGGCTCCGCCGCGTCGCAGTTCGGCGACGAGATCGGGGTGAGCGTTGGCCTTCAGCGAGTAGTAGACGCGGCACGGCTGGGGCAGGGCCGCCCGCAGGTCCTTCAGCGCTGAGCGCACCCGGGCCAGGTCGTAGACGTAGAGGGGGCTGCCGTACTGCTCGACGAGCCGGCGGACCGTCAGGTCGTGGCCGGGGTGCCCGGTGCGGTCGCGGTCAGTGGCCATCGGTGCCCTCCATGAGCCGTCGGCGCAGCTCCTTGCGGTCGGTCTTGCCGTTGGGGGTGAGCGGAAGCGCGGTCAGCACCTGGCAGACGTCAGGCACCTTGGCGGCTTCGAGGCGGTCCGCGAGCCGGGCCAGCACCTGCTCCCCGCTCACGTCCGGTGTCTCGCCGACGACGAAGAGGACCATGTCGCGGTCGTCCTCCGGTACGAGCAGCGCCGTCTCCCGCACGCCGTCGATGTCGAGCACAGCGGCCTCGATCTCGACGGAACTCATCCGTGAGCCGCGCCGTTTGAACAGGTCGTCCCTGCGGCCCTGGAAATAGACGTGCCCGTCCTCGTCGAGCCGGCCGTAGTCACCGGTGTGCAGGGTGACCGGACCGCCGTCCGGGCCCGGCCGGAAACGCAGTGCGGTCTGCTCCGGGGCCCGCCAGTAGCCGGCCATCACATGCGGGCCGCGCACCACGATCTCGCCGGTCTCCCCTGTCGGGAGCGGCCGTCCGTCGTCGTCGACGACGAGCACCTCGGTGCCGGGCAGCGCGGGCCCCACCGAGCCGGGGCGGGCCAGATCGCCGTCGGGCTCCAGGATGGTGATCCGCTTGCACTCGGTGGTGCCGTACATGGGCGCCACCGACGCGCCCGGGAACGTCTCCCGCAGCGTGGCGATGAGCGGGGCGTTGAGTGCGGCCCCGGTGTTGGTGAACAGGCGGATCCGGGTGGGCCGCGGGTCGCGGGAGGTGAGCTTGACGAGCAGTTCACCCAGCGACGGCACGAGGGGTACGACGGTCGCCCCGTGGTCCCGGGCGAAGCCGAGCAGCCGGGCATGGTCGGCGGATCCCGACAGCAGCAGTTCGGCGCCGGCCAGCGCGCTGAGCAGGATCTGGTAGAGGCCGTAGTCGAAGGAGAGCGGGACGGCGGTGAGCACGATGTCGTCCGGGCGGTAGTTCAGCCGGGCCGCGATGGCGCGGGCGGCGAACGCCACGGGACCGTGCGGACAGGCCACCGCCTTGGGCGCCGAGGTACTTCCCGAGGTGTAGATGAGCAGGGCAAGCCGGTCGGCGGGCACCTCGGTCTGGGTACGGGCGGCCGGGTCGGCCGGTCCGGACAGATCCAGCTCGGAGACGACGGCGACCGGCACCTCGGACGGCCACCGGAGACCTTCGGTGCCGTCGCGCTCCGCGCCGTCGACGACGATCAGCGAGGGTTCAGAGTCGGCGAGCACCGCCTGGAGGTGGAACGCCTTCATGCCCGGGTTGATCGGCACCAGGACGGCACCGCGCCGCCAGGTCCCGTACAGCAGGGCGGTGAACTCCCTGACGCTGTCGACACGGGCCAGCACCCGGTCGCCGGGCCGGATGCCGTAGCGGTCCAGCTCCCGGGCGAAGGAGTCGGCGGCGGCGTCGAGTCCGGCGTAGGTCCACATGCCGTAGCGGTCCCGCACGGCCGGGGCGTCGGGGCGCCGGGCGACGGCGGCCGTCAGGAACACCTCGGCGGCGTTGTCGACCCGGGGGGCGGTGTCGGTGCCCGCGGCGTCGTCGATCAGTGCCGTGCCCGGGAAGGATCCGATCACGGTCGCGGTCATCGCTGCTCCTCAGGTGTCTGTGGATCGGCGGCCGGGGTCGTCCAGCCCGGTCTGCGGAGGATCTCCAGTACGGCACAGCTGGCGGTACCCGGGCCTGCGGAGAGCATCAGCACACGGTCGCCCGGACTCAAGGCCCCGGTCTCGGCGAGGTCGTTCAGTGCGGCGAACTGGTCACCGGCGCCGAGGTGCCCCGTGCGGCGGCCGAACTCCCAGGTGGTGCGCTCCTCCGGCACCCCCAGCAACTGCTCGGCCTGCCACTGCATCTTGCTGCGGCCGCCGGTCGGGACGACGGCCCGAGCGAGCTCCTCCCGCTTGGTTCCGGCCTCCGCCAGGGCGTCGTCGACGGCGCCCTTGACCATGGCGACCAGCCGGTCTGTGGCCTCCCGGATGTTGCCGCCCCGGGCGCGCAGATGGTGGGCGAAGCGATCGGCGTGGTCGTACGGCTCCTGCGTGGGCAGCGGGGTGAGACCCGCTCCCCTGGCCAGCGCCTCCATCCGGTTGTCGGCGCGGGTCACGGTCGACAGCACCCGGGCGAAGCCGCCACGGTTGGAGAGCACCAGAGCGGTGCCGCCGTCGGCGTACACGAGGCCCGCCTCCGCACTCCAGCGGTTGATCAGCGGCTCGGCGAAACGGTCGGCGGTGGTGAGCACCGCCGCGGCCTCGCCCGGCTCGGTGGTCAGCTGGCGTGCGGCGAGCTCCAGCGAACTGATCGCCGCGTTGCACTCCTGCTTCACCTCGAACGCCGGCACGCTCCAGTGGACGGCGTGGTCGGCGACGTACGACGCCACCGGCCACATGGTCTGGCCCTGGAACCAGACGTAGTTGTGCAGCAGCAGGCGCACGGTCTCGGAGGCGAGACCGGACCGCTTGAGCGCGGTGGTGGCGGCCTGCACCGCCATGTCGGGTGGCGCGACGTCCGCACCGGCCACCCGGACGGACAGCAGACCGTCCGCCTCGAACTGCTCGGGGTCGTACTCACCCGCCTCCACGGCGGCGCGGGCGGAGAACGGTTCGGGGAGCCAGGCCCCCGTCCCCGCCACGTAAACGCTTTCCCAGCGCATGGTTCTCCCATCGTCGGTTGGCTCACCCATGGACGGCCGGGCAGCCGAGCCACACGGCCGGGGTCCTGGGATCCGCCCTGCCGGGATCGTCGGCCCTGGCGCTTTGGCCTGGCTAAAGACCAAGGCCGTGAAGTTACGGCTTCGGAGGCGCTGACAAGTACGCGCTGATCTGCGGTGACTCGGGACGTAAGAAGCGGAGCCCCGGTAGAACTGGC
>NZ_JBSFUU010000066.1:0-32432 GCF_053591955.1 Streptomyces sp. NPDC002845
ACCACGGGTTATGCCGACCGTTCCGAGGCAGGCGCAGGGCTCGTCACGCTGTGGCCGCCGCAGTCGGCATAACCCAGCACACGGCATAAGCCGACGACTTTGTCGTGCTG
The DNA here is from genome assembly GCF_053591955.1 of Streptomyces sp. NPDC002845. NCBI lineage: Bacteria > Bacillati > Actinomycetota > Actinomycetes > Kitasatosporales > Streptomycetaceae > Streptomyces > Streptomyces sp. NPDC002845. Next base: position 111 of record NZ_JBSFUU010000066.1, read on the forward strand.
GTGCACGGAACCAAGTCCGAGGCCGAAACGCTCAAGGCGGAGATCGGCGGACTACTGGCCCGCAAACTGAAGATGACCCTCTCGGTCGAGAAGACCCACATCACCCACATCGACGACGGCTTCGTCTTCCTGGGCTTCCACATCCAGCGAAGGCCCTGGTGCGACGGTCATCGCGTCGTACTCACCATCCCGTCCAAGCTCGCCTTGGCGTCGGTGATGCGCAAGATCAAGAAACTGACGGGGCGAAGTACCACCTCGCACTCGTTGGAGGAGGTGCTGCGGACGGTCAACCCGGTCCTCCGGGGCTGGGCTGCCTATTTCCGCTACGGCGCGTCCAAGAGAACGTTCTCCTACCTCGGCTGGTACGCGTGGTGGAGACTGCTTCTCTGGATCCGCTACAAACACCCCCACCTGACCTGGAAACAACTGCGGCGCCGCTACTACGGGGCGGACCGCATCACCGAGGGCGGAATCGTCCTCTACAACCCGGCGAAGATGCGGGTCCAGCGCTACCAGTTCCGGGGAGCACAGATCAGCACGCCCTACAACATCGCCGAGGTCGACCCCGATGGAGCACGCTTCCGCCGGACGAACCACGACGATGTGGCCTTCGTCGGCCAGGTCAGCGAATACCTCGCCTGATCCAGCGGATCACGTGGAGAGCCGGATGCTCGGCCAACGGGCACGTCCGGTTCGGCGGGCGGGGACAGGAAGACCGGCACTGGAAACAGTGCACGGCGTCCCGTCCCCGACCCAACACATGGAGCTCGACCGGCATGGCGCCGAACTGCTCTTCCAGGTCCTGACCGAGCGCGAGGAGAAGAACAGCGTCGCCATCGCCTCCAACGAGCCCCAGATGGTTGGACCAAGACCTTCACTGACCCCCGCCTCTGCGCGGCCATCGTCGACCGCCTGACCTTCAACGGCACGATCATCGAGACCGGCACCGACTCCTTCCGCCTCGCCAGCACCCGGGCACGAGCCGAGGCACCCACCGAGGCCGGCTGACCCTGCAGGCTCCTACCCGACGGCCCGCCGCCCTCAGCTCTTCCGCTCGCTCAGGACGCAGAACTCGTTGCCCTCCGGGTCGAGGAGCGTCACCCAGTGCTGCTCGTCCTGCACGGTGTCGGCGCGCCGGGCACCGAGGGAGAGCAGCCGGGCGACCTCGGCCTCCTGGTCGTTGGGGCGGAAGTCGGGGTGGAGCCGGTTCTTCGACGTCTTGCCCTCGGGGACAGGCACGAAGAGCAGTCCCGGCATCTGGTCCGGCTCAGGCCGGATCTCGATGATCTCCTCGGATTCGTCGACCACTACCCAGCCGAGAGCCTCGGCCCACCAGCGCCCGAGAGCGACGGGGTCGGCGGAGTCGACGATGATCTGTTCCCATTCCAGTGCCATGGGTCTGAGCATAGACAGGACCGGCGGCCCACCCGTCCCTCCGTCGAGGGGCGGGCCGTCCCGCGCAGTGACGTCATTTCTCGTGAACAACCACGGCACCGCCGACCACCAGCTGCCTTCCGAACCGACGAACAAACGCTGCCGCTTGAAGTGAACGAAGCCACGCGCCAGGTCTTCGGGACGATGTTCCCGTGAGGCAGGGCATCCTGCTGTACGGGCCGCCGGCGGCAGGCAAGGACACGATCACGGCGGCACTCACCGAACTCGACGCGAGGTATGTGCCGTTCACCCGGCTGAAGATCGGGACCGGGAAGACCAGGGGCTACCGGATGTGCGCACCGGAGCGGCTGGCCGCCCTGGAAGCACGCGGCGACGTCATCTACCGCAACGACCGGTACGGCAACATTTACGTCGTCGACCGGCCCGGCCTCGACCGGGCCATGGAGGGCGGCAGGGCCCCCGTCGTCCATCTCGGTCAGATGGTGGGGATGGAGCAGGTGACCACCCTCTTCCCGGCGCACTGGGTGCGCGTTCTGCTGTGGTGCTCCAAGGAGACCACCGCCCGACGATCACCCCAGCGGGGCGACACCGACACGGCCGCTCGGCTGGCCGCATGGGACGCCACTCAGGCCGATCTTGCGGCTCATCCGCGTGCGCAGTGGGAGCTGCGCGTGAACACGGATACGACGGCACCCCGTCAAGCCGCACAGAGGATCGACGACATCGTCCGCACCACGTCACCTCGCTCCTGACGGACTCGGCGCAATACACCCTGCTCAACTCGGGTTGTCCAGGCCCCCCTCGATGCGCAGGGCTTCCAGTGCCTCGGCGATATCCAGTTGCTCGTCTCTGTTGCCGTCCCACCGGGCGAGCGTCGCAGCGGCGGCATGCATGAGGGAGTCCGGCAGCCCGGCGTCGGCGAGCAGAGCCGCCGCGTCCTCTGCACGTCGGTGCCGGCGAAGAGTTCGGCGATCCGGTCAGCCTTCTCGCCGGGGCCGGACAGATAGAGCGTCGGGGACTTACCGCCAACCGGAGGCGATCCGACCACGGCGGCATCGATGACCGGCATCGGGGCCAAGCGGTCGGCGATTCGCTGCACGCGCGACGGCGAGACGGCGTTCGCTTCCACATAGATCGTGCCCGCGCCGGCCATGCCGAGCTCGGCTACCTGGGCGACAGTCTCCTCCGCTGCGGCGGGAGGGCACAGGGAGAACAGCACGTCAGAGCGGGAGACGAGCTCGGGCAGTGTCTCGGCTTCGAGGCCCGCGTGCTCGGCCCGGCGGCGGGTTGTGTCGCTGCGTCCGTCGGGGCACCACAGCACGGTGCGGCCGCGGGCGCGCAGTTGGGCGCCGAAGGCGGATCCCATGCTGCCGGGGTGCAGCAGCCCGATGGTGTCCGTCATGCCGTGGTCCTCGCTTGGTCAGCGGAGTGCAGAAGCAGCAGGTCGATGGCCGCGCGTACATGCGGCACCGTGTGGTCCGGCCCGGGATCGTCCGGCGGCCAGGAACGGCCGTTGCCGATCCAGATGGTGCGCAGCCCCGCGGAGCGTCCACCGCCGATGTCATTGACCGGGTTGTCGCCGACCATCCAGCCGCCGCCCAGCACAGTGCCGCAGCGGGCCGCCGCCAGGGCGAAGTGCCGGGTCTGCGGTTTGCGCGCGTCGGCCTCCTCGGAGACGAAGACGCCGTCCACGCGCTCGGAGATACCGGTGGCCCGCAGCTTGGCGCGCTGGATGTCCACCGCGCCGTTGGTGGCCACCCCCACTCGCCAGCTGGCCGCACGCAGCTCGTCCAAGCCGTCGAGGATCGCAGCCGGGCACGACACCATGGCCGCGATGTCGGTGCAGTACGCGCGCCACATCTCCGCGGTCGACGTGGGCAGCCGGTACCGGGTGCGGATCGCATCAAAGGTCGACGGATAAGCCCGCTCGGCCACCAGGCCCAGGACGTGCGCCTGCTCCTCGTCCTCCAGACCGTGCCGGACTGTGAACTCGCTGGCCCAGTCGGCGAGCGTTCCCCGCCGGTCCACGAGTGTGTTGTCGAGGTCGAAGAGAACCAGAGGGCGCCGCACATCTCGCACCATAATGCTGCAGCGCGTTAGTTCGTCGAGGTCATGTCCCCTGTAGTGGCGTAATCGCGTCTTCTACGGCTGACTCGGCCGATCATGTGGCTTCTGCGGAGTCCTGCTTCGAGCCCGAAAATGTGTGGCAGCGCGCCCTTGTGCGCCCCCGTGCAGCCCGGAGGCCCGGCTGCCGAAAGACACGTCACCGCTACTGATCCAGTCGAGGACGAGGACACCCCCACCCCGATGGTGGAATATAGGTCGTCCGGGACTCGGCGGGGGGAAAGACGCGCGTGCACGCTCAGGAGACCACATTCAACGAGCTCGTCCAGGGCGAGAAGCAGTATCAAGTGCCGCTCTATCAGCGCACCTACAGCTGGCAGCGGGACGAGCTGCGGCAACTCTGGGACGATGTTCAGGAGTTGGTCGAGGAGCACTTGGAAGGACGGCCCCCCACGGCGCACTTCCTCGGCTCCGTGGTGCTGGCCCCGGGCCGGATCACCGCCGGCGGCATGCAGCGTTGGCTCGTTGTCGACGGCCAGCAGCGGCTCACCACCCTCATGCTGGCCTTCACGGCGTTGCGCGACCGCCACCGGGAACGCGGCGCGGAGCAGAAGGCCGAGCGCATCCACGACCTTGTGCTCGTCAACAAGTACCGAAGCGGCGACGACCACTACCGGCTCCTGCCCACGCAGGCGGACCGCGACGCCTTCACCGCCTGTGTCGAGAGTTCGCCCAGGGCCGGCGGCCCCGGCAACGTGGGCGCCGCCTACCGGTTCTTCCTGGGCGCCCTCGCAGAGGGCGAGGAAAATGCTGGTGAGACGTGGACGGACGCGGTGGAGACCGTGCTGAGCGGTCTGCTGTCGATCGTGGAGATCACCGCGTCGGAGGGTGACAACGTCTACCGGATCTTCGAGTCGATCAACAATACCGGGGTCGGACTCAGCCAGAGCGACCTGCTGCGCAACTACCTCTTCATGTGCCTGCCGGCCCGGGGCGAGTCCGTCTACCAGAATCTTTGGCTGCCCATGCAGGAACGGCTGGGCCCCGCCAACCTCGAACTCCTCGTCTGGCTCGACCTGGTGGTGGCCGGCAACAGCCGGGCGAAGCAGAGCGAGATCTACCGGGACCAGAAGAAACGCCTGGAGCCTCTGAGTTCCGACGAAGCGGCCCTGGAGGCTGAGATCGCCTCCCTGGCCCGCCGGGCGGAACGTCTGATGCGGATCCTGGAACCCGAGAGGGAGCCCGACCCGGAGCTGCGCGTAGTACTGGAGAGGCTCTCCCGGTGGGGCGGCCAGACCCACTACCCGCTGGCACTCCACCTGCTCGACCGCGTGGACGACGGGCAGGCCACACCCCACCAGGCCGCCCGGGCACTGGCGTACGCCGAGAGCTACATGGTGCGGCGCCTGTTCACCGGACACTCCACCACGGGCAGCAACCGGGTGTTCATGGAGATGGCCAAGGAGATGGAGAAGGACGACGACCCGGCCGAGGCCGTAAGCCGCTTCCTGTCGAAGAGCAAGACGGGTGCCCGCGTCTGGCCCGACGACGACGCCGTCCGCGAGGCGATCCGCACCCGCCCCTTCTACAAGGCGGGCCGCAGCAACCAGCGGTTTCAGGTGCTGCGCAGGCTGGAGGAGAGCTACGGAGCCAGCGAACCGGTCGACTACGCCAAGGCGCACCTGACCGTCGAGCACGTGCTGCCGCAGAGCCCCGCGCACCAGTGGCTGGACCTGCTGGCCGAGGAGACCGAGGACGGACAGGGCGCCGAGGAACTCCACGCCCTACTCGTCCACACGCTGGGCAACCTAACTCTCTCGGCGGACAACGCGAAGCTCTCGAACCATCCGTTCCGCCGCAAGCAGGAGATCCTGGACTTCAGCTCCCTGCGGATGAACCAGGAGATCGCAGGGCGGGAACGCTGGGGGAAGGCGGAAATCCTCGACCGCGCCGCCACCCTCGCCGACCGGGTGGTACGGCTGTGGCCCGGCCCCGTCGCGGGCACGGTCCCGGTGGACGACGAGTGGTCAGGCTGGAAGGAGCTGCGGGCCGCGCTTCTCGCCATGCCGGCCGGGACGTGGACGACATACGGTGATGTCGCCGCGCTCATCGGCACCCACGCCGTCCCCGTCGGCCAGCATCTGGCGTCCAAGGTGGGCCTGCACGGCGCCTACCGGGTGCTGACGGCGGACGGCCGCGTCTCGGCGGGCTTCAGGTGGCCGGACGGCCAGGACCTCGGTGATGTGCGAACCCGTCTGGAGGCCGAGGGAGTTTCCTTCGATGACGCGGGCCGGGCCCGCCGATCCCACCGGCTGACCACCTCCGACCTGGCGGCCCTCCTGGGCAAGGACGTCGTCGATGAGGCCGAGCCGTCACCGCGGGCCGACGGCGACGAGCAGCAGTCGGCGACCAGCCGGTTCGAAACGCAGCTGCGCGACAACCAGACCGAGCAGACCGTCGACGGCGTCCTGGACGCCCTGCGCTTCTGGGAGCAGCAGGGCGGTCATCTCTCCTACGGCCGAGCGAGCGAGACCAGCTGCTTCCCCACAGTGCGTTTCGGCAACGCCCCCGCCTCCCGAGAGCTGTGGCCCCTGGCTCTCTACCCGGTCTCCGGCACCGTCGAGGTCGTCTTCCAGTATCTGAAGCGGCGTCCCCCGTTCGATGACGAGCCGCTGCGGCGCGAGCTGATGAACCGCCTGAACAAGATCGAGGGCATCGACCTGGCCGAGGCAAAACTGGACCTACGCCCGTCCTTCGCGGTGGAGGTCTTCGCCGCGCACAGCGAGGAGATCTGCGCGGTGCTGGAGTGGTTCGCGCATACGGTGGCTCTCGCGGAGGCCCGCCGTATGGTGGACAAGGACCCCGGCACTCCCTGACACCCTCCGTGACCCCTCCGGTGGAGCTGGGGCGACGGCATCCTGCGGCCCCACGCCACGTCACGCATGGGGCCTGTAGCAACGGCGTGCGGAGCCCATGGACATCACGGGCGCGGGTTGACGACCGGCGCCAGGAATGGACTCGGCGCCCCGTGCCAGGACACCCGCAGCGCCTCGCGGGCCCGTGTGCACGCCACGAAGAGCAGGTTCAGCTCGCCGTTCAGGTCCTCCTGGTGCTGCTGGGCGTCGACGTCGACCGCAGTGACGGCCGACTTCATCGGCACGGTGCCCTCGTTCACTCCGGCCACGGCGACGCAGCGGAACTCCAGCCCCTTCATCCGGTGCATGGTGCCGATCCGGACACCGGCGCCACCGCGCCCGGCACCGAGCACGCACGCGGCGACGCCGGCCTGCTCCAGGGCCAGGGCGATGTCCCGCCCCAGCTGGACGTAGCGCACCGCCACCCCGATGTCCTCCGCCTGCACCCCTGCGCCGGTCCAGTCCCGCACACGGGCCACCAGCGCCTCGATCTCCTCAGGCTTCGTGGCATACCCGGCCGTCTCCGGCCGCTCTCCGTGCATGGTGGAGCGGTATCCAGCCAGCGTCTCGTTCCCGCCGTCCATGTCGTCCGGCTCCTCACCGGTCAGCAGTGAGGCCGACCAGGCCAGGATTTCCTGCGTGGTGCGGTAGTTGATCCGGAGTCGGTGCGAGCGGCCGACGACCTGGACGCCGAGCGAGCGCAGCGACACCCGGTTCCCGTAGATCCGCTGGTAGGTGTCCCCGGCGAGGAACAGATCGTCCTGGCCGGGGGTGACCACGGTCCGCAGGAACCGCCACTGCGCGGGGTGCAGGTCCTGCGCCTCGTCGATCACGACATGGCGGTACGGCCGCTTTTCCCGGCCGTCCAGGACGCGTGCCGCCTCCGTGCACACCTGAAGGAACGTCCACTCGCCGGCCTGGCGCAACTGCTCCTCGAACGCGGTGACGGCCCGCCATACCTGAAGGCGTTTCAGCGGTGGGAGCGCGGTGCCGCGGCCGGTGCGCGGCGCCTTCAGGTACTCCTCCGGGGCCGTCAGGGCCTGGGCCAGAACGATCTGACGCCACTCCTGGTCGAGGAAGACGTCCGTGAAGTCGATCCCCAGCCGCCGGGCGATGCGCGCCCAGCGGGCGGTGATCTCCTTCTGGTCGAAGACCAGCTTCAGCGGGGCGCCGCCGTGTTCTGCCCGCACGATCTCGTTGGCCAGGGCGTCGACGTTGACCACCCGGATCTTCGCTCGGACGTCCTCCTCCTCGACCAGCAGCGTCAGACAGCGCTCCAGCTCGGCCGCGAGATCCCTGGTGAAGGTGGTGAGCAGAACGCATCCGTCGGGGGCGTCCTCGGGCAGTTGCCGGGCCAGGTGGTACGCCCGGTGCAGGGCGACCACCGTCTTCCCCGTGCCGGGCCCGCCGGTGACCCGGGCCGGCCCGGCGTAGCCCTCGTGGTACGCCACCCGGTACTGGCTCGGGTGCAGGAAGACCCGCCAGGCGTCGAACGGCCGCTCCAGGATTCCTTGCAGTTCGACGGGGCCCGACACGAGCGCGACCCGGCCGCGGGAACGGGCCATCGCGGTGCCCAGCTCATCGCCGTCATCGGCTTCGGGAGTCCGCGCGGCGGTCCGGGCGTACGCCTGCACCAGTTCCCGGTCGATCGCCTCGGGCGTCATGCCGGTCGCGAGCCCTAGCAGGACGTCGTACTGATGCTCCGGCAGCACCTTGTGCAGTGCTTCCAGATGGTCCTCGTCCGGGATCAGCCGGATGATCGGCAGGATCTCCGCGTCCACGCCGAGGCTGCGCAGCACCTTGTCCGGGTAGTCGGAGTGGGGGAACAGGCGGGTCGGTTCCTCGGCGGCCAGCGCACGCAGCCCCGCCGTGGCCCGTTCCAGGGCTACGTCGTTGCGTATCTCGATGCCTTGCGTCGCCTCGTTCACCGACGCACGGTGCTTGGCGGCCCAGTCGTTGGCCTTGTCATGGGGGAGCACCTTGAGCAGCAGGTAGCTGTCGCCCGACTCGCCCTTGAGGACGACGCCGCGCCAGAAGCCGGTGATGCGGATGGTCCGCAGCCGTGGATCTTTCTGGTGAGTCAGCTTCTCCAGGTGCAGCCCAGTGTGCGTGGCTGCCGCGAACTTCTCGAACACCTCGAAGACCCGCTTCTGGACTGGTTTCTCCAACGCCGCGAACTCCAGCAGGAAGTCCCGGTGCATCCCCAGCGTCGCCATCCGCGCCCCTCCAGAAGACTACGATCACCTTACTGACCGGCTCCGATTCGCGAGACCGGTCCGTACGTGCCAGGGCAGCCGGATCGCCTCGATCGCCGTCCGCCTGCGGCGCGGGTCAGTTGACTCGGCGGTTGCCGGGCGGAACCTCGCTCCGGTGCATCCCCACGACGACGGAGCCCGGCCCGCTGGCGGACAGGCTCTCGCGTATCAGGTCGATGACGTAGTCCCAGCCGGTGCCGCGCGTGCCGATCCATCCGTCCCTGAGCAGCGTGGTGAAGGTGGTGTTGTTCAGGTACCGGGGAACCGACTCCTCGACGATGCGTGTCCCGCCGGACGGCCCGTCGGCCTCGGGGCGTTGAAGCAGTTCCTGGAAGTGCTCCCGCGTCAGATACATGCCGGGGATGAGGGCGGCGGAGTTCATCATGAAGGGAGTGGTTCGGCATAGTTTGACCATGCTGGGCGTGGGGACCAGGCGTGGATCCCCCAGCGTCGTCGGCCCCTCCTGGCTGGTCCGAGGCCACTCGTCCTCGGCCTTGCACTCGTCGTCGACGGTCTCCATCCGCTTCAACTCCCGCTCGCCGGTGGCGTCGTGCCAGTACACCCAGCCGGGCCCGCTCTGACGCATCCGCTTGTACTGGACCATGGCCACGCTGCGGGAGTACTCGTTCACGTAGATCATGTCGACGCCCATGACGGTCTCGGCGTTCGTGCGGTTGGCGTTGTACACGAACAACCGATGGCGGGATTCGGAGTTACGACGGTAGATCCGCCAGCCGACCTGCACGGCGTCCTCGCCCTCCATGCCAGGGAAGCGCAGATAGTCGTGGACGATCTGCTGGTCCTCGATCTGCCGGAGAGCGGGCAGCCCTTCGATGAAGGGGACGGACCGGGATCGGGGATCATCCCCGCTGAGTGATTGTTGCCACGCTTCGAGCGGATCGCGGTCCGCGCCGAACGTCTCCATGAGGGTGCCCACGGCGTCCTTCTCAAGGCTCCGCTGTTCTCCCTCCCGACCTGTCGGAGGATTGGCCCCCAGGCTGTTCTCCAGGTCGTCCAGCGTCTCGTTCAGTTCCGGCCGCAGATGCCGGATGGCGGCGAGCAGGTTGTCGCCGGCCGCGGGAGACAAACGACCGTCGTCCTTGAGGAATCGGCGGCTGGCTCCCATTGCGCCCTCAAGGTCGACGAGCGGCAGCGGAACCTGGAGTGCGGTGAAGTCGCGGGCGAGCAGGGCGCGTTCGTAGGTACCCGACCGCCTGCCCGGGAAGACGCCGCCCACCCCGATGATCCTGCGCTGCTCATAGCGGGCGTGACGGTCCGTGAAGAAGGCGAGACACCACACACGCGGCTTTCTCCAGTCCTTGTACGGGTACGCGAAGGTCCGCTCACCGCGGGTCAGCCATGCCGGAGGCTTCTCGGGGAGCCGCTCCGTCATCAGCGCGGTGCTGTGCACTAGAGCGACGGCGACCATCAGCGACCTCCTGCATTTCGTGAAACGTGGAGGCTCAATTGTTGGTCAGGTTGCGGCTGTCAGGACACAGTGGCTGTCAATCGGTCATGTGAATGGCGATCATTCGACGGTGGCGGGACCTCATGAAGCTCCTGGCCACCGAGTGAGAACCCCCCGACGCTGCAGCTCCCGTATGTGGTCCGCCATTCGCCCCGGCATGGGACCGCCACTCAGCAGGACGCCCGCCTCGATGTTGCGCTCGGCGCCGGCCGCCGTGAGGTTGGCGCTGGAGAGGAAGAGGATCCGGTCGTCGGCCACCGCCAGTTTCGCGTGCAACCGGCTGCCAGGAGTGGGGCGTTGACCCGTCGGCCAGTGCCAGAGCCGCAAGCCCGGTATACGGGAGAAAGCGTCGGCCGGTTCGTTCCCAGAGAGCAGCCCGCCCGCGCCTTCCAGCGTCTCCACGACGATGTCCACTGTGACGCCCCGGGCCACGGCCTCGGACAGCGCTGCGGTCAGCGGTGCGTACGAGCGGGCCGAGTAGGTCACGGCGACGAGCCGGTGCTCCGCGGCGCCGACCACCTCCGTCAGCACCTGGGCAGTGGCGCGGCCAGGTGTCCCAGGCGTGGAAGGGCCGCTCCACACCGCACGGGCCTCGGTGTCCTCGCGCCGCCGGGTCCAGGCCGCCCTGGAGGAGCGGATCACGCGGACGGAACAGCAGCTGGTCGGCGTCCGCGGGGAACTCGCCGTAGCCGATGCCATGCGTCGGGCTCTCACGCTCGCGGAGAGGGACTTCCCCAGGGCACGGAGACTCGCGGACGCATGGAGCAGGACCGAATCAGCGGAGAGGGCACTGCGTGACCTGACCGCCAAGGTGACTCGGGCGGCACGGCTGGCCGAGGAGGCCCGCGCTCTCGCGGTAACGGCGCGTGCCGAGGCGGATGCCACCGCGACCGCCCACGATCTGCCCGGCGATCCGGACTCCCTTGACCGCGTACGCACCGCACTGGCTGCCCTGCTCAGCGGTACCGGGCATCTACGCAGGGCCGTCGGCGGCACGGGGGATCGGATCGGCGCGCATGAGACGGATGCCGAACGGTACGGGCATGCCCGCGAGGATCGCCTGGCCGCGGAGGAGGGCTACCGGGTCCACCTCACCGGACTGCGCACCGCGGAGCAGGACCTGCGGACGCGCGAGGCGGCGATCGGATCGTCCGAGGAAGAGATCCTCACCCGCGAGAAGGAGGCCAAGCAGCGCATCGCGGACGCTGTCTGTTCCCTGCCTGCGGCGCAACGATCCCGCGATGACCTCCACGACCGGCGTGTGCGAGCGGAAGAGGACGAGAAGCGCCTGCGCGGGACTCTGGCAGACCAGGAGACGGCGGTCATCGACAGCGGCGGCGCCCTTCGCGGTGCTCTCGGCTGACCGGAGGTGGTGCTCGGCGCGGGTCTCGACCGGTCCTCTCTGCCCGAGTACGTGTCGGACGATCCCAGCGTGGACGTCCGCAGCCGTCTGCGCGCACTGCGGGCCCTCGCCGAGGCCGTGGAGCAGGCCCTCGGTCGTCCGAAAGGCGAGGTGTCGGACAGCACCCTGCTCAACCGGCACACCGATCTGCGCGACCATCTGGCCGGCGGATTCGACGCACAGCTGGAGGAACGCGACGGGATCAAGGTGTGCCGTCTGGTCGACGACCACGGGTCCCATGACGTCGCGGCCGTCGGCGAGCGGATCGCCGTCCAGGCGGCGGAGGCCCGCGGACGGCTCACCGAGCGCGAGCGCGAGGTGTTCCAGCGGTTCCTGACCGGCGAGCTCGGTGACCACCTCTCGGCACAGGTCATCACCGCGGCGAACCTGGTCGCGGCTCTCAACGACACCCTGCGGACCGTGCGCACCTCTCACGGTCTCGGCGTCGAGCTGCTGTGGAAGCTGGACGAAGACGTGGACGCGGACGTCCGGGCAGCCGTGGACCTGCTGCGCAGCCCGTCGAGCCTCCGGACACGCGACGAGACCGAGCAGCTCCGCGAAGTCCTGCAACGCCGGATCGAGGACGCCCGACGCGCCGATCCTTCAGCAGGTTACGCCGCCCATCTGCGGACCGCGCTGGACTACCGCGACTGGTTCCGCTTCCACACCTTCGTGGTCGAGGACGCAGCTCCGGGCCGCCGTAGAAAATTGACCGGCCGGACCGGTCTCAGCCAGGGCGAACAGCGGGTGCTCTCCTACCTCGTGCTCTTCGCCGCGGCTGCCGCCCACTTCACCAGCCTCGCCGAATCGGCGCCGCACGCGCCACGGCTGATCCTCCTGGACGACGCCTTCGCGAAGGTCGACGAACCCACCCATGGCCGACTGGGCCGTATCCTCGTCGACCTCGATCTCGACTTCGTCCTCACCAGCGAGCGGCTCATGGGCAACTGGCCCGAGGTTCCGTCCCTGCACATCTACGAGTGCCTCCGCGATCCCCACGTCCGAGGCGTGGCCACCCTGCACTACACCTGGAACGGCCGCCACCGCCGTCTGGTGTCCGTGTGAGCGCTCTGCCCTCCGCGACGCGCGAATGGCTGACGGGCCCCGGCCTCACCCGGCTCTGGGAGAGCGCACGCAAACGCCTGGAGAGCAACGGCGTACAGGCCACCGGTTCCCTCCGGCTCACCGCGATGAACCCCCAGGAACGCAATGCCCTGTCGCTCCTGCTGGGCAAACCGCTCACCGGTGCCGCCGTGACGGTACGCCTCGACGTGCTCGACGCACGACTTCGCGCCTCGGCCGCCGGACTCGGGCTCAGGCAGACCCTGGAGGAGCTCGGCCCGCCCCTCACCAACCGCCGTGCCGCCCGCGCGGACGCGACGGCACGGCGGGAGCAGGTGTGGTCGTCCCTCGCTTCGTCACTGGACGCCTCCCCGCTCGCCGACCAGGAATGGCCCCGGCAGTGGTACGACCTGCTGCGCCGGTCCGGCGTTCCGCGAGGAGTGACGCCCGAAACAGCGGTATGGACACTCCAGCAGGCGGTCCAAGTCCTCACCACTCTCCTCGGACCCGAGCGGGGTGGGACACTCGGCCGAGGAGAACTCGCCGCCATGGCGACCGGCTCCGCGCACGGCCTCGACGACGGCACCTGGCTCGCCCGCCTCGTCCAACGCGGTGTCGCCCTCGCCCACGGCACCGAGTTCCCCGACGACGCTGCCGGTCGACGCGCACTGTGGCGGCTGGTGTCCGTCACGCCGGACGAGGTCTCCAGCACGGTGCTGACCTACGGGCTGCGCCCCGCCGGCGAGGGCTGGCGGGAGCGTGCCCTACGTGAGCGGGCCGAGCATCACGCCGAAGCGCACCTGACGCCGCGCGACCTGCACTCCCTGTGTCTGCAACTCCCCGCCGGAACACTCATCCACGTCTGTGAAAACCCACGTGTGGTCGAAGCCGCAGCGGACGCGGCATGCGTCCAGCCCCTGGTGTGCACGTCCGGCAGCGCCGCCACGGTGGTCTTCACACTTCTCGACGCCCTCGCTGTCACGGGCTGCCGCTTCGCGTACCACGGCGACTTCGACTGGCCGGGGATCGCTCTCGCCAACCGGGTCATCCGGCGCTACGAAGCCCAGCCGTGGCGCATGGGCACCGCGGATTACGAGCACCTGGCCGCTCGCAGCCAGGCTGAGGGCATCCCCCAACTGGCGCTCGACGGCCAGCTGATCAACGCGGACTGGGACCCGGATCTCACCCCGGCCATGACTGCCCTCGGCGTCGCACTCCATGAGGAGGCCACTCTCGACCTTCTGGTGGACGACCTGTCACGTCAGACGTAGGTACGTCGGCGCCATGCTGGGCTCCCGGAGCCAACCTGTCCCGAAAGCCCCGGCCTGAGTCGGTTCCCGACTCGGACACCGCTCCGGAGTCGGAAGCGGCAGCAGAGTCAGCGCCACGCCGTCCCCCGGAGCCCTGTGACGGCGGCGTGCCTCCACCCTGGCGCCAGGCCGAGTAGAGGACTGCCGCGGCGGAGGTGCTCGCGATGACCTGATCGGAAGGAAGATTCAAGGCGATCAGAGCTGTGGGGGTGCCGACGATGATGGCGAAGGCACAGAGATCGGCTGTGCGCTGACGCATCGACATCCTTTCTCACGTAGCGTTTTTCGGCTGGGGTGACCACGGTGCCGGACGTCCACGACTCCCGGAAGTTCGATCTTCCGATCAGATAGATTGAATCCTCTTTTGAGGAGATCCAAGGAGCGGTGGCGAGGACGTGGCGCACCGAAAGCGGGGCGGTCAGTGGTCAGAGGTGGACACAGAACTCTGCATGCCCATGCGGGAGATCGTGGGGCTGCTGCGTGATCTGGTCGACAGCAGCGGAGTCCAGATGAAGGGGCTGCAACAGCTACTGCTGGCGCAGCACCGGGAAGGCCCGCGCCCTCCGTCGTATCAGGTGCTCTCGGATCGGCTTCGAGGCAGAGGGCTTCAGAACAACGCCTCGTTGATCTACGCGATCATCGCGGTACTCGCTCCACCAGAGCGTAAGGAAGCCATGACCGAGGAGGTCAGGCAACACCTGGTGAATGCGCGGGCCACGCTGGCAGCCGACAGTACGCAACCATCGCAAGAGCCGACGCCCGGCAGCCCGGATCCGGAACTCGTGGACGTGCTGCGAGAGAACCGCGACCTTCGCGGCAAGGTGGAACGGATGGAGCGCCGCCTGGCGCGCAAGGAGAAGCATCTCCAAGCACTGCGCGACCAGTTGGCTGCCGCCGAGCGCCGAGCCCCGGCTCCGAGCGTCGGCCTAGCGCGAGATGAGCCGACCACTGTAGTCCCGTCCTTTCCGGACGAGGGTATTGCAGGGACGCGCTCGGCAAACTCTGACATTGCAGCCGCGACCAGCAACCCTTCTTTCGCCGCCGAAGGAACTGAAGGCGGGCTGGGCTCCTCTGACGTGGCAACCGTCGCGGATGCCCTGCGGGGCATGCCGGACTTCGAGGCAGCAACGGCGAACGCCCTGCGCCACGCATTCGACAGCGTGCTCGACGGACGGCGAACGGGGCGATTCGACCCGGCCACGCTCGGGAAATCCGAGAAGGTCTACCTCGGCGCCAAGGTCAGTCACGAGCTCACGGCGGCCTGGGGATTCCCGCCTGGCCAGGAGACCACCGACCTGCCGATAGGACGCCAGCAGGTGGTACTGAAGTTCACCACGGGCGCGACATGGACGATTACTCCCGGGGAGGTAGGGAGGGTGTGCCTGCTCGTGTCAGCCAACGACGAGCGGTCCTGCTGGAGCCTCGGACTGATCCGGATCGAACCCGGCCACCTCAGCGGAGCGGCCAACCGCGACTTCAAGCGCACACTCTCGGCCTCAGGTCGACAGGCCGTTACCTGGCTCTTTCACAACGCGCGTCTGCCGGAGAACACCCTTCTCCACCTTCCGGCACCGCTTCGAGAGAAGATTTTCGCCACCGAAGTGAGCCGGGGCGGCAGCCAGACTCGGGTGAACAACCTCTTCAGGCTCGCGCAAGGACGGCTACTCAACCGAACCACGATCTCCACCGTCTCTGTGACCGCAGATGGCCCGAAGCGAGTTCGAGCTGCCCGGGAGGCGCTGCGCGGCGATGGCATCCTCGTGCTCGGCGGAACCAGTCGACAGGCGACGATCGCCCGTAGCCTCGGCCTGCCCGTGCCGCGCGACGGTGAATGGGTCAGTCAACGGGTCACCCGCCGACGCCCCGAACATGGCGCTGCACCGAGCATCGCCCTCTCCGATGAGGTGTGGACACTGGCTCGACCAGACGACCCCATCGAGGAGGCCCCGTCGCTCGCGAAACTCTGGTAGGGCTGAGGGAAACGTCGGCGAACCCCCGTCAGTGCACTGCGCCCTGCTCCGATATGCCCATAACCGCCTGCGCTGTCAGTCCTGTTCGGCATGATTGGCGTCCGCACCTGGTGGATCACCGCGCCCGGGTGGGTCTGACCATAGGCCAGGGGCACGATTTCGAGATTGGAGTCCGATGGCCGCGGCGGAATCACACACGTCTCTCCCCTTTGAATTCCTGCGTACGGTCATCGCGCAGGCGTCCGCCGACTCCCCACCCACCCGCATGGCTGTCGAGGCGATACGCACAGCATCCCAAAGCACAGACCGGGACGGTCTGCTCATGACCCTGCTCAAGGGACCGCTCGCACAGGCAGCGCCCGAGTGGCTGTTGGCCACGGCGGTGGAGACCGATCTGAATCGCGAACCGCAGCCGTACATGCCGACGGACCCCATGGAGTTGACCCGCGTTGCCCTGTCGCACCCCGCCTGCCCGAACACATACCGAACGCGGTATTTGCAGGAGTGCACTGAGGCACGACTCAGTGTGCTCGGCCGGAGAGGGGGTGGGGCAGCGCTCATCCGCGCCGTCGTCGCTGAGCTCCACCGCCGCTCGGAACCGGACCTGACCATCACCCCCGAGCTGCTGACAGCTCCGACGCCCGCCCAGCTCGTACTCGGTGAACACGGCCTGCACGAGGACGTGTTCGTCGCAGCCCTCGACTGCCTCCCGTTCGGGCCGTACAAGCATGACGGCGAAGAAGACGTCGAGGTGTGGATGGAGCGCCACCGTGCCGCATCCGACGCATGGGACAACATGTGGTCCGGCATCGTCCGGGTGCACACCGTACACCACCGCCGCCTGCTGACCTGGTGCGCGCGGCACCGTGACGCCGATCGTGTTGTGCGCGAGCACCTGCTCGGCTCGTTGCCGTGGCACGTCGAACCGACCTTGTTGGAGGAAGTCGCCGCACACAACCTGGAGTACTTCGGTCGGGCGATCCTCCTTACCCGGATCTCCCGGTCCTGCCGGGACGGGCTGCCGCCTGCGCAGGCACGGGAGCGCCACGCCGACGAGCTGGCGGCCGCGTCCCAGGAGGAGCGGGACTACGTGGAGCGATTCCTCGACGAGGAGATGCAGTCCGGGTACCTCCAGACCATGGCCTGCCGCTCTGCTGTCGCCTGGGTGGAGCGCGCAAGCAGGCAAACCTGGCGGTACCTCCTCAACCCAAGCGAGGCCCGGCGTCTCGGACGGCCCCGGGAATGGCTGGCGTCCGAAGAACTCGTTGCTACCCTCGGCACTCGGTTCGCGACCATCTCCCTTACTGCCTTGAGCCTCTGGGAGCCCGACCCCGATTCGCGCTATCCGGTCGTGCGTGATCTCGGCTGGTTGCACGCACTCCTCGTACATCTCCCCGAAGTCCCGGACGAGGCACGGCAGAAAGCACGTCTCGTGGTGCAGGAAACCCGGCGGGCCCTGGCCGCCCGGTCCGGTGCGCACGGCTACACCTCCTCCGGCCATTCCGCGTGGGAGGAGAACCGACGGGCCAATGAACTGATCACCACCATCATGCCGCTCATCACCGATCCCGTCCCCGCCTTGCCGGGGCGACGCACGGCCTCCCTCGGCGACCCGCAGGACATAGGTTTCAAGAAGCTGGCGAACGCCGACGAGAACGTTCTCGTCGCCTACCTCGACCGGCACACGGGCAACGACACGCTCGTCGAGGAGGCACTGCTCTCCTTCGCCGCCCGCTCCTACCGGAAGTCCCTCACCTTCGACGACGTACTGGCCCGCCACTCCGCCCCACAGCAGACAGTGCTCGATCTCACGCTGCACCTGCGCAGGCGCCTGGGCGGCGGACCAGACCTTCGTGGGAGCTGGGCCGAGATCATGCTGGCCCGGCCCGAGTGCCCTGCGGAGTTGCTCCGGCTGCTGCCTGCCTGGTCAGCGCTGAAGGCCCGCGGCCCGCGCTACGACACCACTCATCCCGCAGTCGCCGCCTACGTCACCGAGGCGCTCGGAGACAGTGACGAGGCGTGGCAACGGTTCGCGGCGAGTCCCATGTCGCACGCTGGCCCAGGCGCCTGGCATCGGCTCGGCGACCTCCTCGACGCGGCAGTCAACGGGACCGCGTGGCCGGCGCCTCCGCCGGGACGATGACAGCAGCCATGTCGATCGGTCTCAGTCTCGTGGGCATGATCCCGAACTGCCTCGCCAAGTACATGGAGAACGTCAACGGCGGGGTCCGGACGAGTGGCTCCTCGGGAGCCATCTGGGAGCCGACCCGCTCCCCGAGCCCCTTCGAGGCCACCTGAGACCACGACAGCCCGACGCCCTGAACAGGTAAAACGGCATCCGCACTGGCGAGATCACTACTCGACCCTCATTCGGGACGAAGAGGGCGTGAGTTCAGGACGCCAGGCGTTGCAGGCGGCTGGTGGCTTCGTGGAGAACGTCGTCCCTCTTGCAGAAGGCGAACCGGACTTGGCTGCGGCCGGCGTCGGGGTCGTCATAGAAGACGGAGTTGGGGACGGCGACGACGCCGCAGCGTTCGGGGAGGGCGCGGCAGAAGGCGTAGGCGTCCTTCTCGCCGAAGGGGGCGATGTCGGTGGTGATGAAGTACGTGCCCTGGGGCTGGTAGACCTCGAACCCGGCCTGGCACAGGCCGTCGCCGAGCAGATCGCGCTTGCGGCGTAGGTCGGTGCGGAAGCTGTCGAAGTACGCGTCCGGCAGCCGCAACGCTTCGGCGATCGCGTACTGGAACGGGCCCGCGCTGACGTACGTCAGGTACTGCTTGGCCGTCCGGACGGCTGCGACGAGCGGGGCGTCCGCCATGACCCAGCCAACCTTCCATCCGGTGAAGGAGAAGGTCTTGCCGGCGGACGAGATGGAGACGGTGCGCTCGCGCATGCCGGGCAGGGCCGCGATGGGGCGGTGCGTGCCCTCGTAGACCAAGTGCTCGTACACCTCGTCGGTGACGACGAGCAGGTCGTGTTCGACGGCGAGTGCGGCGATGGCGCTCTGCTCTTCGGCGGTGAGGACCATCCCGGTCGGATTGTGCGGGGTGTTGAGGAGAAGGAGCCGGGTCTGCGGGGTGATCTTGGCGCGCAGCTCGTCCAGGTCTGGGCGGAAGGACGTCGCGCGCAGGGTCAGGGGTACTCGCTTCGCGCCGGCCATCGCGATGCAGGCGGCGTAGGAGTCGTAGAAGGGCTCGAAGGCGATCACCTCGTCACCGGGCTCCAACAACGCGAGCATGGCCGCGGCGATCGCCTCTGTCGCCCCTGCGCTGACCAGGACTTCCGTGTCGGGGTCGAAGCTCAGGTCGTAGAAGCGCCGCTGGTGGTCGGCGATCGCCGTGCGCAGCTCCGGGATGCCCGGCCCCGGCGGGTACTGGTTGCCGCGCCCGTCCCGTAGCGCTCGGACGGCCGCTTCCCGTACTGACTCCGGCCCGTCGGTGTCGGGGAAGCCCTGGCCCAGGTTGATGGACCCGGTCTCGATGGCGAGGGCCGACATCTCGGCGAAGATCGTCGTCCCGAACTCGGCGAGGCGGCGGTTCAGCAGGGGGCGGGGCGGTGGGAGGGGCGGGCCAGGAGGGTGAGTCATGGGCGTCATCCTGCGCCGAAGCTCTGGAGTTCCTCAACTCTGCTTTGGCGTGCGGAGCGCGGGGGCATCCCACCGTCACGCACGGCCCACGGGGGGTCCGTACGGGAACGAAAGGTGGTGGCGGAGATGGAGGGTCTCTTCCTTTTCATCGGCGCGGTGTTCGTGGTGGTCCTGGTGAGGGCTGTCGTGGGTGTCGGGTCGGGGCGCGGGGGGCGCCGCCGTTCGCGCAGCTGGTGGGCCGACGGGGGGTCGGGCGGGTCGAGCCACTCGAGCCACTCGGGGGACTCGGGGGACTCGGGGGACTCGGGTGGCTCGTCGTGTGGTGGCGGGTCCTCGTGCGGCGGGGGTGGCGGTGGTGGTGGCGGGGGCGGATGCGGTGGGGGTAGCTGAGGCCTCCCGGCAGGCGGCGTACTGGGCGCCTGCTGTGGTGGGGGTGGGTCGGGGCCGTGCAGGTGTGTCCGCCCGTCGCGTGTGGACATACGGCTCGGGGGTCGCAGGAGACGGGTTGGTCGAGCCCTCTGTATGCGACGGGCGTTGACACACCGGCACGGCCCCTCTCGCGCGTGGGCGGCTTTCACACCGTGGGGGCGTGCGCCGGTGCGGAGGCGACCGCCCTCTTGGCTGGTGTGGTGGGCGCGCGTGGCGCTGGTCGGGGCTGGGGGCGTACGCCCGGTTGAACAGTTGAGCTGGAGAGCCCTCGGGGGGATGGAAACCCGGCGAAGTTGGGTAAAAACGCTGTGGTGGCGCCACAGTTCATGATTCCCTATAAATCGCCGACGCAGCCCCTGGACGTCCCGACCCGCCCGGCCTGACGGGGCTGACCGGACGTCCTCGCCCACCTGGCTGACCGGGCCGATCTCCCGGTACCGACCGGGGTGTGCCGGATCCCTTCTCTCCTTGCGTGCTAGCGGAGCCGACCCATGCTCACGACCCTGAACACCTCTTACACCGACACGCGCGCGGCCGATCTCGCCTGGGCCCTGGGCCGTGAACCGCTGCCCGCGCTCGCCACCCTCGATCTCGAACTCGCCGGGGCCAAACTCCAGTTGAGACTGCTCGGCGCGTCCCACCAGGTGCTCCTGGAGGAGGAACAGGGGGGCGACTGTTCGGAGACCGTCGCCTGCATCCCGGGTTCGAGCACCCCCCTCCCGCTGGGCGTCGCGAAGCGGATCGGCGACTGGGAGTACGAGTTCGCCGCACGGGTGGAGGTCCTGTCCCCGGGGTCCTTCGCCGGTCGCGCCCAAGAGTTGCTGGCGCTGGTCTCCGACCATCCGCAGGGCCTGGCCGGGGTGTTTCCCGGCAGTCCGCACGCCTTCACGGCCCTGCTGGCGCAGCGGCACGAGGGACAGGTGCACTGGCGTACGTGGCACGCCTATCCGCAGGACGGGCAGTTGGTGGCGACGAGGACGAGGGTGGGGGTGCGGGTGTCGGCGGCGCTGTGAGGACTGATGTCTCCGGTCGGCTTTAACTCGTGTCGATAACTCGTGTCGATCTGGGGGCACTTATGAGCGCGGGCCGGGTAATACCAGCCCGTCCGGCGTTTCGGCGTTTGAGGACGAGACCGTTCAGGCCGATCGAAGGTTTCGAAGGTATCGAAGGTCTGGGGCGGCCCTCCAGGGCGGCCCACACCAACACCGGGTGAGTTTCAGCGCCGTACTTCCACACGTGTGGGTGACGAAGCGCGCCGCAGGCGTGACGTAGCGTTCCAGCGTGATCGACCCCCACGCGCCCGCACCTCCCGGCGCCCCACCCCCGTGGGGCCGCCAGAGCCAGGCGCGGCTGCCCGTCCGACCGGGCACCGGGCGGTTTCTCGTCCTCGCGGGGGTGTTCGTCTGCGCGGCCTGCGGACTCGTGTACGAACTCGAACTCGTCGCCTTCGCCTCGTACTTGACTGGCGACCCGGTTACCCAGACCTCGGTCGTGGTCTCGGTCATGGTCTTCGCGATGGGCGTCGGCTCCCTGCTCGCCAAGCGGCTCCGCCCCCGCGCCGCCGCCGGCTTCGGCGCGATCGAGGCGGCGCTCGCGCTGGTCGGCGGGTGCAGTGCGATGGCGCTGTACGCCGTGTTCGCCTGGACCGGCGACTGGGGCGGGGCGTGGGCGAGCGGCTCGCGCTACCTCCTCGTCGCCTTCTCCCTCGCGATCGGCCTGCTGATCGGCGCCGAGGTACCGCTGCTGATGGAGCTGATCCAGCGCATCCGCCGCCAGGACGCGGGCGGCGCGGTCGCCGACCTCTTCGCGGCGGACTACGTGGGCGCGCTGGTCGGCGGCCTGGCCTTTCCCTTCCTCCTCCTGCCCTGGCTGGGCCAGTTGAACGGCGCGCTCCTCACCGGCGCGGTGAACGCCCTCGTCGGCGGGGCGGTCGTACTCGGGCTGTTCCGGGGCGACTTGAGCCGCCGGAGCAAGTGGCTGATGGTCGTGGCCAACACCGTCGTCCTGGGGCTGCTCGCCGCCGCCGCCGTTCTCGCCGACGACTTCGAACGGGCCGCGCGGCACGCGGTGTACGGCACGGACGTACGGGTGGTGCTGCAGACCGGCGTACAGGAGGTCGTCCTCACCGGCGGCACCGACGGACGCCCCCTCGGCCTCTTCCTCGACGGCCGCCTCCGCGCCGGCGGCCGTGACGAGCGGCGCTACCACGAAGCCCTCGTCCACCCCGCCATGGACGGCCCCCGCTCCCGCGTCCTCGTCCTCGGCGGCGGCGACGGCCTGGCGGCCCGCGAGGTGCTGCGCTATCGGGACGTACGCCGGGTCGACGTCGTGGAACTCGACCCCGAACTGGTCAGGCTGGCCCGCACCGACCCCGCCCTGTCCGCCCTCAGCGAGCACGCGTACGACGACGAGCGCGTGCGGACGGTCACGGCCGACTCCTTCGCCTGGCTGCGGGGGGCGCCCCCGGCGGCGTACGACGTCGTGGTCGTCGATCTGCCGGATCCGGGGATCAGCGCGAGTACGAAGCTGTACTCCCAGGAGTTCTACGGCCTGGCCCGCCAGGTTCTCGCGGACGGTGGGCGCCTCGTCGTCCACGCCGGGCCGGTGGCGACCCGGCCGCGGGTCTTCTGGACGGTCGACGCGACCGTGCGGGCGGCCGGGCTGCGCACCGCTCCGTACGCCGTCGACGGCCGCCACGCCGGCTTCGCCGCGGGGCCGGACCGGACGGCGGGAGCCTCCGGCGCCGGCGCCCCGCACGACTGGGGGTTCGTGCTCGCGTGGGCGGACGGCGGGCGGCCGAGGCCGGCCGTGAAGGTGGGTGCGGAGGGCTTGAGCACTCTCACGGACGCGGCGCTGGCGGCGGGGGCACGGGCCGCCGAGGGGACGCGGATCGAGGGGCTGCCGCCGTCGACGCTCGTGCATCCGCGGTACGCCGATTGAGGTTCCGAGGCTCGGAGGGGCGAGGGAATGCGCGTATGTACGGGTGCGGGGGCGCGACTCGTGGGTAGGCTCGGCCCACATGGAGCATGAGGTGTTCGTACCGGTGCCCGTCGAACGACTCCGGGAGGCTCTGGCCGACCCCGCGCGGGTGGCCCGAGCGGTGCCCGGTCTCCAACAGGACGCGGGGACGCCCCCTGTCGCCGGGCGCCTCAAGGTACGCGTCGGCGGCCACACCATCACCTACCGCGGTGCCCTCCACGTCTCCGCCCGGGACGACGGCTCCTACGCCGTCGAGGGTGAGGCGACGGAGGCCCGGGGGAGCGGGGCCGTGAAGCTGGCCCTCGGGGTGCGGCTGGTGCCGGTGGACGGTGGCGGTGGCGGGCGGGATGGCGGTGGCGGTGGCACGACGGTCGCCTTCGGCGGGACGGCTACTGCGGACGGGCGGGTCGCGGATCTGCCGGCGGATGCGGTGGCGGGGGCGGTGGGGCGGTTGCTGAACCGTTTCGTGGAGAACTTTGCGGAGGGTCTGGGCGAGCCGGAGGGTTCTGCTGAGCCTGAGCCTGAGCCTGAGGCGAAGGCGAAGGCGGAGACGGACGCGAAGGCGAAGGCCGGTTCGGAGACCGGCGCGGTGGACGAGCCCGAGGAGTCAGACGAGCCCTCGACGTCCGTCTTCGGCGCGGAGGTTCCGCCGCCGTCGCTGGACATGGCGGCGGAGGATGCCTTCGCGGCCGAGGGTGAGGTCGAGGGCGAACCGCCCGCCGAGGCGGCGCATGCCCGGCGCACGATGATCGGGCGCAGCGCGGAGGAAGTGGACCACGCCCCGCCCCGTGGCCGTTACGCCCCCGTCCCGGCCTCCGAGCCCGCCGTCCCCAACGCCGCCCTCCGCTGGGCCGCCCCCGCCGCGGCCCTCGCCGTCGCCTCAGCCATCCTCCTCGGCCGAGCCCTCCGCAGACGCCGCTGAACGCCTCCGAGGGGCCTCAAGGGTTTCCTCGCCCCCACCGCCCCTACCCGTCCCATCCCCAGGGGCTCCGCCCCTTCGACCCCGCCAGAGGGCTGCGCCCCCTGGCCCCCCGGGGTGAGTGGGTTCTCTGCGGGCGGGTGGGGGCGAAACCGATCCGCTGCTCCCAGTAGGGTCATCGCGTGAGTAACGAAGACATCACGCTGACCGCGGCTGACGCGGAGGTGGTCGTGGCGCCCGGTAGCGGCGGGCGGGTGCGGAGTCTGCGGGTCGGAGGGGCGGAGCTCCTGCGGCAGGGGGAGCGGTTCGGGAGCTTCCCGATGGTCCCGTGGTGCGGGCGGATCAGGGACGGACGGTTCCTGAACGGGGCCGTAGCCCACCAGCTCCCGCTCAACTCCCCGCCGCACGCCATCCACGGCACCGCCAGAGACGGCGCCTGGCGCACGGCCCGCGTCAGTGCCACCGAGGCCGTCATCACGTACGACCTCGTCGACCCCTGGCCGTACACCGGCCGCGTCACCCAGGCCTTCACCCTCACCGAGGACGCCCTCACGCTCACCATGGCCGTGGAGACGTACGAGTCGTCCTTCCCGGCCCAGATCGGCTGGCACCCGTGGTTCAACCGGAACCTGGGGGAGCAGGACGTACGCATCGACTTCACCCCCGCCTGGCAGGAGGAGCGCGGCGACGACCACCTCCCCACCGGCAACCGCATCGACCCGAAGCCCGGCCCCTGGGACGACTGCTTCGGCATGCCTGGCGGCGTCGACGTCACCCTGACCTGGCCGGGCCGGCTGGAGCTGAAGGTCGGCAGCCGGGAGGAGTGGGTCGTGGTGTACGACGAGCAGGCGGAGGCCGTGTGCGTGGAGCCGCAGACCGGGCCGCCCAACGGGCTGAACACCCTGCCCCGCCAGGTCACGCCCATCGACCCCCTCGAAGCCACGACGACCTGGACGTGGCACCGCCTTTAAGCTGACAGGCATGACTGACGTACGCGACGCGCTGCTGCAGCAGATCAAGGACAAAGCCGTGGTGCACGGCAAGGTGACCCTCTCCTCGGGCCTGGAGGCGGACTACTACGTCGACCTGCGCCGCATCACCCTCGACGGGGAGGCCGCGCCGCTCGTCGGGCAGGTGCTGCTCGACCTGACCGCCGACCTGGACTTCGACGCCGTGGGCGGCCTGACCATGGGCGCCGACCCGGTCGCGGCGTCCATGCTGCACGCCGCCGCCGCGCGCGGCCGGAAGCTGGACGCCTTCGTCGTTCGCAAGGCGGCCAAGGCGCACGGGCTGCAGCGGCAGGTCGAGGGACCGGAGATCGCCGGCCGCCGCGTGCTGGTCGTCGAGGACACCTCCACCACCGGCGGCTCCCCGCTGACCGCCGTCGAGGCCGTGCGCGAGGCCGGCGCCGAGGTGGTGGCCGTCGCGACGATCGTCGACCGGGCGACCGGTGCCGCCGAGAAGATCGAGCAGGGCGCGGGTGTGCCGTACCTCTTCGCGTACTCGAAGGACGAGCTGGGCCTGGACTGAGAGGCGGACTGACCGCGGTGTGCCGAGAAGACCCCGGAAGAGCGCAAGGAGTTCCTGCGGGACCATGGCGTGACCATGCGTGTGTGGTCCGGCTTGGTCCCCTGGGCGAAGGTGAGTGCCCAGGTGGACTTCGGTGACCTGACCGAGATGGCTGCGAGTGCAGGCCTGGCACTGCCGGAAGCCGTGGACGGACTGGTGATCGGCCATCAGATGCCGCCGGACCCCCGGTGATGCCGGGAAGCGGCCCCGCGCGGAGTTCGTGGTCGTAGGGCTGCCGAGGTTCCCGATCTGTTGGGGAGGGGGTGCGAGACGGGGCCGGTCGGCACCTTGAGCATGGGTGCATACGGGCTAGGGTGGGGGAAACACTGCCCAAGCGGCGCAAGGGTCGGGGAGCGCTCGGAACCTGGCAGTACCGGCACTAGAGAAAGGCTGTGTCTTGGGTATCGCGACCCCCGAGGTCTACAACGAGATGCTCGACCGGGCGAAGGCAGGCAGGTTCGCCTACCCGGCCATCAACGTGACCTCCTCCCAGACGCTGCACGCTGCGCTGCGCGGCTTCGCGGAGGCGGAGAGCGACGGCATCATCCAGATCTCGACCGGCGGCGCCGAGTTCCTCGGCGGCCAGCACAGCAAGGACATGGTCACCGGCGCGGTCGCCCTGGCCGAGTTCGCGCACATCGTCGCCAAGAAGTACGACATCACGGTCGCCCTGCACACGGACCACTGCCCGAAGGACAAGCTCGACGGGTACGTACGTCCGCTGATCGCGGTGTCCGAGGAGCGGGTCGCCCGTGGCGAGAACCCCCTCTTCCAGTCGCACATGTGGGACGGTTCGGCGGAGACCCTCGCCGACAACCTCGCGATCGGCCAGGAGCTGCTCGCCCGCGCCGTCGCCGCGAAGATCATCCTTGAGGTCGAGATCACCCCGACCGGCGGCGAGGAGGACGGTGTCTCGCACGAGATCAACGACTCCCTCTACACGACGGTCGACGACGCGATCCGCACGGCGGAGGCGCTCGGCCTCGGCGAGAAGGGGCGCTACCTGCTCGCCGCCTCCTTCGGCAACGTCCACGGCGTCTACAAGCCGGGCAACGTCGTCCTCCGCCCCGACCTGCTCAAGGAGCTCAACGAGGGCGTCGCCGCCAAGTACGGCAAGCCGGCCGGCGCCCAGCCGTTCGACTTCGTCTTCCACGGCGGCTCCGGGTCGACGGAGGACGAGATCCGGACCGCCCTGGAGAACGGCGTCGTCAAGATGAACATCGACACGGACACGCAGTACGCCTTCACGCGTCCCGTGGCCGACCACATGTTCAAGAACTACGACGGCGTCCTCAAGGTCGACGGCGAGGTCGGCTCCAAGAAGACCTACGACCCGCGCACCTGGGGCAAGCTCGCCGAGGCGTCCATGGCCAAGCGTGTGGTCGAGGCCTGCCAGAACCTGCGGTCGGCGGGCACGAAGATCAAGTAAGGCGGACGGTACGAGTCGGGCCCGGCAGCTGTTTGTGGCGCCGGGCCCGACTCGTACCTCGGTACGCCTTCGTATCGCTGTACGCCCGTACGGCTTGCTGTACGCCCGTACGCCTGCGTTGTCCGTATGCTCCAGGCATGGCTGCCCCGCCGCAGGAGTCCACCACCGCTGTCCGGCTCGCCTCGCCGCAGGGCAAGTGGATCCTGCTCACCACGGTGCTCGGCTCCAGCATGGCGATGCTCGACTCGACGGTCGTCAATGTCGCGCTGCCCCGCATCGGCCGTGACCTGGACGCCGGTCTCTCGTCGCTCCAGTGGACCGTGAACGCGTACATGCTCGCGCTCGCCGGACTGATCCTCCTCGGCGGCGCCCTCGGGGACCGCTTCGGGCGGCGCAAGGTCTTCGTGGTGGGCGTGGTGTGGTTCGCGGCGGCCTCGCTGCTGTGCGGGCTCGCGCCGAACGGAGGTGTCCTCATCGCGGCCCGCGCGCTGCAGGGCATCGGCGGCGCGCTCCTGACGCCGGGCTCCCTGGCCCTCATCCAGGCCTCCTTCCACCCCGACGACCGGGCCAAGGCGGTCGGTATGTGGTCCGGCTTCGGTGGCATCGGCGCGGCGGTCGGCCCGTTCCTGGGCGGCTGGCTGGTGGACGGCCCCGGCTGGCGCTGGGTGTTCCTGCTGAACGTGCCGCTGGCGCTGCTGTGCGCCCCGATCGCCGTGCGCCACGTACCGGAGTCGGGCGACGGGCGGGCACACGGCCGCTTCGACGTCCTGGGCGCGGTGCTCGGCGCCCTGTCGCTCGCGCTGGTGACGTACGCCCTGATCGAGGCCGGTGAGGGCTCGCCGGCGGTGGTGCCGACGGCTGTCGCCGGGGTGGGGGCGGGGGTGGCGTTCGTGTACGTCGAACACCGGCGCCCCGATCCGATGATGCCGCTGTCGATCTTCGCGTCCCGGTTGTTCACCACGGTGAACGTGGTCACCCTGTGCCTGTACGCGGCCATCGGCGGCTTCTTCTTCCTGGCCGCCCTCCAGCTCCAGGTCGTGTCGGGCTACTCGGCCCTGGGCGCGGGTACGGCGCTGCTGCCGACGACCGCGCTGATGCTGTTGCTGTCGTCGAGGGCCGGGGCGCTGGGGGAGCGGATCGGGCCGCGCGTTCCGCTGACGGCCGGGCCGTTGCTGTGTGCGGCGGGGATGTTGCTGATGGTGCGGGTAGGGCCGGATGCGTCGTACGTGGCGGACGTCCTCCCGGCGGTGTCGGTGCTCGGGCTGGGGCTGGTGACGCTGGTCGCCCCACTGACGTCCACCGTTCTGGCGTCCGTGGACACGGAGCACGCCGGCCTCGCGAGCGGCATCAACAACGCCGCCGCCCGCGCCGCCGGCCTCCTCGCCGTCGCCGCGTTGCCGCTGGTCGCGGGGATGGGCGCGGACGCCTACCGGGTGCCCGCCCAGTTCGACGAGGCCTTCGGGCGCGCCATGGTCGTCTGCGCGGGTCTCATGGTGGCGGGGGCGGCGCTCGCCTTCACGACGGTACGGCGTCCGCCGCCGGACTGCCGACACCCCGAGTGCCGGACACATGGGTGCGTGACGGCTCCGCCGCTGGAGGGGGAGCAGGGGGAGCCGACGGACACCGGTTCCGGGTGATCCGCCCTCGCCGCCGGGCCCGGCCCCTCCCCCGGGGTGGGTGGGGTGTCTGCGGGTGGGTGGGGGTTGCTGTGGTGATCGGCCTCCGGCCTCGTCCTCGAACGCCGGACGGGCTGAGGGGTGCGGGCCTGGGCTGAAATGGCTTGGCCTGTGCCGTAACCGCGCCCCTTCGGGGACGCGGGGCTGTATCGATGCGGCTCCGCCGCGTGGGCGCGACCAGCCCCCCACCCGCAGCCCGGCCAAGATCTTCAGCACCCTCCTTGCACCCACCCCCTGTCCGGCGGGGCGAAGGGGCGGCTATCGCCTCAGTTCGGTGTACGCCTCGGCGCTGCTGTCCTGGAGGAACTGCCAGCAACGCTCCGTCTCGTCCTTCTCGTTGATCTCGCCGGCGGCGCGGGCGAGGGCGGCGAGGCAGCGCAGGAACCCGCGATTGGGCCGGTGGTCCCAGGGGATGGGGCCATGTCCCTTCCACCCGGCACGGCGCAGGGCGTCCAGCCCGCGGTGGTAGCCGGTCCGGGCGTACGCGTACGACTCGACCACTCGCCCCGCCTCGAAGGCGTCGTCGGCGAGCATCGCCCAGGCGAGCGAGAACGTGGGATGCTGCGCCGCGACTTCGGCCGGCGGCAGGGACTTCTCGCCCAGCAGGCGGTAAGCCTCTGTGTTCTCCGGGAGGTACGTCGGCTCCGGGCCGCCGAGCAGGTTCTTGTGCGTAGTCATGGAAGCAGTCTGCCACTTGCGGACAGGCATTCGGGGCGCCCGGAGACGCCCACGGACGTCCGTGAACGCGCGCCGGAACGGACCAGGGAGGAGCAACCGGCCGCTCTGAGAGTCTGTGTCATATCCCCGGTCGGATCAGCGCACGTCGTCTGGTGCGTGCGATCGCAAGGCGCCGGAGCGCCCTCGATGGGGGTGCCCCCGCGCGAGCCGAGCGAAGCCGGTTCGAGCGTGGGGGAGGAGCCACGTGGGCGTTTCGGCAACGCGGCGAGCGTGCGTGCCAGGCGGCGTGCGCCCGGCCGGGGATATGACACAGACTCTGAAACGGGGTATGGCGAAGTGCGGGCAGACGTGGCAGGTGAAGCAGGTGTCGGCCGCTCGCGGCATCGCGCACGCCCAGCAGGTCGCGCCCGTCCGTCGAACTGCTCCGGCGCCGGGCAGCCGATTACGGTGATGCCGTCGTGTTTCCCGGGACTCCCGGTGTACGGGACACGCCGGTGGCGTACGCGTGATCGTGGGTCGTCCCCACCGACACGGCCCAACCGGCGGGTTAAGCGGGTGAAGCCTGAGCCGCCGTCAGCCTCGTGGGGCAAGCATGAGGTCTCGGCCGTATCCGGCCGAGTTGGCGGACCCACGACGCGCTGGAGGCAAGTGATGAACCATAGAGCCGGTCAAGCCGACCACACGACCCACCGGGTCCCCGTCCTTGTTGTCGGAGGTTCCCTGGTCGGCCTGGCGACCTCGCTCTTCCTGGGGCGGCTGGGGGTGCGGCACACGCTGGTGGAGCGCCACGCCGGTACCTCCGTCCATCCCCGCGGGCGCGGCAACAACGTCCGCACGATGGAGCTGTTCCGGGTGGCCGGCGTCGAGCCGATGATCCGGCAGGCCGCCGCCACGCTGGCCGGCAACCATGGCATCCTGCAGACACCCACCCTGGTCACCGACGCCGGCGAGTGGCTCTTCCGGGAGATCGACCCGGGCGGCGGACTGGCCCGCTTCAGCCCCAGCTCATGGTGCCTGTGCAGCCAGAACGATCTGGAGCCGGTGCTGCTCGACCACGCCGCACAGCTGCGCGGCGACCTGCGCTACGGCACCGAACTGATGTCGTTCGACGCCGAACCCACCGGCGTCAACGCGGTGGTCAAGAGCCGGGACACCGGTGAGCACACCACCATCCGGGCGGACTACCTCGTCGCCGCCGACGGCCCCCGCAGCCCCGTCCGCCAGCAGCTCGGCATCGGTCAGACGGGCCCCGGCGACCTGTTCCACAACATCAGCATCACCTTCCGCTCCCGCCGCCTCGCCGACGTCGTGGGCGAGCGCCGCTTCATCGTCTGCTACCTGACCGGCCCGGACGCCGACGGCGCCCTGCTGCCCGTGGACAACCGCGAGAACTGGGTCTTTCACGCCCCCTGGCACCCCGAACACGGAGAAACGCTGGAGGAGTTCACCGACGAGCGCTGCGTCGAGCACATCCGCCGCGCGGTCGGAGACACGGACCTGGACGTGCAGATCACCGGCAAGGCGCCCTGGCACGCCGCCCAGCGTGTCGCCCGGAGCTACCGTGCGGGACGCGTCTTCCTGGCCGGCGACTCGGCCCACGAAATGTCTCCCACCGGGGCCTTCGGCTCCAACACCGGCATCCAGGACGCCCACAACCTCGCGTGGAAGCTGGCCGCGGTGCTCGGCGGCTGGGCGGGGGAGGGGCTGCTGGACTCCTACGACGCCGAGCGCCGCCCGGTGGCGGAGGCGACCAGCGCCCGCGCCGCCGCACGGTCGGCCGAGCACAGCCACCCCGGCTTCGCTCCGCCTCCCGGCGCAGGCGGTGGCCCTCAACGCGGCATCCTCAACGTGGCCCTCGGCTATCGATATCCGCACGGCGCCGTCGTCGGCGCCGATCCCGCGGTCCCGGTCGTCCCGGAGAACCTTGGGCTGACCGGCGAACCCGGCAGCAGGGCACCCCACTTGTGGGTACGGCACCGGGGCGAGCGGATCTCTACCCTCGACCTCTACGAACGGTCGCTCGTTCTGCTCAGCGACGCCGGTGACCCGAGTGGCTGGCACGAGGCCGCCGTCCAACTCGCCGAGAAGACGTCCATCCCGCTGGCCTCGTACCGGGTGGGCAACGGCCCCGACGCCGAGCTGACGCCCGAGGACGATGCGGACTGGTCGGCCGGCCACGGCACGACACCCGCGGGCGCCGTACTCGTCCGGCCGGACGGGTTCGTCGCCTGGCGTTCGCCAGGTGCCGTCCCGGATGCCGAACCGGCACTGCGCCAAGTCCTGGCCACGGTGCTGGCGATGGCCTGACCTCCGGAAACGGCGCGAGCCGTGGACCGACGGCCTGAGGACTCCCCGGGCCGTCCAGCAGAGCGCCGACGACGGACGAGTCGCCGGCGCTCTGCGTTTTCCCTGCCGCGCGCCAGCGCGCAAGGGGCCGCCTGACCGGCGCGCTTCGACTCGATCGGGTGCACGACCGCCGCTGTCCGCCTGCCGGCCAAGGCCAGCTCACCGCTCTGCGGCGGGCCCGCCCGGCGGGCCTGGATGGCGACGCCCTCATACGTCCCGTGCATCAGCACGGAGCCGTGGACACGGCCTCAGCTGCTTTGGCAGGCCAAGGAGTTGACGGGGCGAGAGATCCGGCACCACCAGCCACTGGGTGGCGAGGACCCCGGGAAGCCGGGTGGGTTCACCCGTCTGATCGTCCCGAGTGGTGGCGGGGAGAAATCTGGCTGACGGTGGATCAGGTCGGGTCAGGGACTCAGCTGACGAAGGGTCAGCTACCTGGCCGTCGGCGGAAGGAACGTCAGATGCGCTCTGCTCGCATTCTTCTGGTCACTGCGGCGGCCTCAGCCGCCCTCGCTCTCGGCGCACCCGGCGCCTACGCGACCGGGGACGACTGGGACCACGAGGACCCCTCCCACAGCAAGGAGTACAACAAGGACCACGGCAAGGACCACGGCCACGACTCGCCCCGTGGCGGGATGCACACCGGAGGCGGCGCGCTTGCCGCGGTGAACGAGGGCGACTGGAGCACCGAGAAGGACTCGGGCACGTCCAAGGACGGTGGAAAGGACAAGGAGTCCTGGGGCGGGAAGAACGACAAGGAGTCCTGGGGCGGCGGCCACGACTCGCCCCGTGGCGGGATGCACACCGGAGGCGGCGCGCTTGCCGCGGTGAACGAGGGCGACTGGAGCACCGAGAAGGACTCGGGCACGT
>NZ_JBSFUU010000066.1:32526-58179 GCF_053591955.1 Streptomyces sp. NPDC002845
GCACGTCCAAGGACGGTGGAAAGGACAAGGAGTCCTGGGGCGGGAAGAACGACAAGGAGTCCTGGGGCGGCGGCCACGAAAAGCCCCGTGGCGGGATGCACACCGGAGGCGGCGCGCTTGCCGCGCAGGGCGGGACCGCGGGCGGGCTGGCCGTCCTGGCGGTCGCCGCAACCGCTCTGTACGCGGCACGCCGTAAGGCGACTGCCGGAAGCGCGGCCTGATCCATGCCGGGCGCGATAGCCGTTGCGGCCGCCACACGCGTGCCGTGTGGCGGCCGCCGGCCTGCTTCCCCGTGTCCTGTCCGCTCTGCTGCCGTTCCCTGGTGAGGTGGTGTCCGATGGCAGCTCGTCCTTCTTCCCCCACCGGCAACGA
The DNA here is from genome assembly GCF_053591955.1 of Streptomyces sp. NPDC002845. Taxonomy (NCBI): domain Bacteria; kingdom Bacillati; phylum Actinomycetota; class Actinomycetes; order Kitasatosporales; family Streptomycetaceae; genus Streptomyces; species Streptomyces sp. NPDC002845. Next base: position 32,899 of record NZ_JBSFUU010000066.1, read on the forward strand.
AGCGGCCCCGACTGAGCAGAGATCCCGCGTCGCCGTGATGGTGCTGGGCGCCGTCGCAGTCCTGTTCCTGGTGGTGAGCCTGTTCGGCAGCCACGACACATCGTCCGACGCCTCCCACCCGCCGCGAGCCGCTCAATCCTCCGCGTCGTCTCCGCCCACGGGGCAGCCGGCCACGGGCCGACCGCCCATGGGGCAACCGGCCGCAGGCCAAACGGCAAAGCGATCCTCGGAGCAACCGGCGGGGAAGCATCTGCCGCGATCGAAGCCCCTGCGTCTGCTCATCCCGAAAATCTCGGTCGACGCCCCCTTCACGGAACTCGCCGTCGGTCCCACGGGGCAGCTCGCGGCCCCGCCGGCCGACGACGTCAACCTCGTCGGCTGGCACGCCGAGGGAGCCTCCCCCGGAGAGATCGGCACGTCGATCGTCGCCGGTCACGTCGACACGAAAACGTCTCCCGCCGTGTTCGTGAGCCTCCGAGAACTGGAGAAGGGGGACGTCTTCCACGTCGTACGAGCCGACGGGCGCAAAGCCTCTTTCGTGGTCGACAGCGTGGAGACGTTCGACAAGGAGCACTTCCCCGACCGGCGTGTGTACGGCGACACCGCCCAGGCCCAGGTCCGGCTCATCACCTGTGCGGGTGACTACGACCGTAAGGCGGGGGACTACACGGCCAACCTGGTCGTCTTCGCCCACCTCACCTGAGCCCGTCCTGCCCGTGCCCTGCCTCCGGGGGCGGCGTGGCCGGTCACCCGCGTAGCTCATACGAGTCGCGCACTACTGCGGACGCGCAGAGGATCGAGGAACGCCGACGTCGCACTACTGCGGCCGTCGTTCACCTCTGCCCCGCGAAGGAGATGTGCGCAGGATGGGTATCACGTCTGCACCTGCTTCCGAACCGCTGACGCGACAGATGTCGCCACGTGTCTCCCAGTCCGTGTTCGACGGCTCCCGGCTCCGTGTCGTCCTGCTGGTGGACGTCTACGACGGAGCACAGCAGCAGTTCCTGGAGGCGTACGAACAACTGTGCAACCAGGTCGCGTCCGTTCCCGGGCATGTCAGCGACCAGCTCTGCCAGTCCATCGAGAATCCCTCCCAATGGCTCATCACCAGTGAGTGGGAGAGCGCCCCGCCGTTCCTCGCCTGGGTGAACAGCGAGGAGCACGTGCGGATGGTGGAGCCGCTGCACAGCTGTGTCCGGGACACCAGGTCGCTTCGCTTCCACATCGTCCGCGAGACCGGCGGCCCGGCGGTGGACGCCGCGTCCGGGAAACGCCGGCTCCAGGCGTCGCCCAGGATCGGTGACGGTCTGATCCGGCACGCGCTCACCTTCACGGTCAAGCCGGGCAGCGAGGAGGCCGTCGCCAAGATCCTCGCCGACTACGCCTCGCCCGAGCCGCAGGTCGACGAGACCACCCGGCTGTGCCGCACCTCCCTGTTCATGCACGGCAACCGGGTGGTGCGGGCCATCGAGGTGCGGGGCGACCTGCTCGCCGCGCTGCGCCACGTCTCCAGGCAGCCCGAGGTACGGGCCGTCGAGGAGGCCATCAACCCCTATCTGGAGCAGCGGCGGGATCTCAGCGATCCCGAGTCCGCCCGGGTCTTCTTCACGCGGGCGGCGCTGCCCGCCGTACACCATGTGACGGCGGGTCGGGAGAGTCCGGACGCCGTGCGGCACGCGTTGTACTACCCGGCCCGGGAGGGCTGCGGTATGCGGCTGGCCGAGTTGCTCGCCCAGGGGGACGAGGCCGCGGCGGACGATCCGCACGGCCCGGTGCTGCGCAGCACGATTTTCCAGCGCCACGACGTCGTGGTGCGGCTGATCGACGTGCGCGGCGGTCTCGACGCCGACCCCGGCCCGGTGCTCGGCCTCACAGATCGCCGTCACGCGGCCGAGCTGACGGCACTCCTCGACGGCCGAGCCCTTGGTGCGGACGCCTCCGCGGTGGAGGACGGCGCACCCACTCGCCTTCTCATGCTCGCCCGCATGGATCTCGTCACCGACCGCGTGGCCGACGCGTGATGCGTCAGCACGCGGGCCGCGGCAGTCATGCACCCCATGTCGATGCGGCACACGATCGGAGGAACGTCGTGATCAAACCCCAGCCCAGAATCGTGGATCTCAGGGAGGTCCCGCCCAACACCCGCCGCGGCGGCGATCTGCGCGCCATGCTCACCCCCGCCACGGTCGGCTCCACCAGCGGTTTCATGGGCGTGGCCATCGTGCGGCCCGGTGACCGCATCGGTGAGCACTACCACCCGTACTCCGAGGAGTTCGTCTACGTCGTGTGCGGGCAGCTGGAGGTGGACCTGGACGGCGACCCGCACCCGCTGCAGGCCGAGCAGGGGCTGATGATCCCCGCCCACATGCGGCACCGCTTCCGCAACGTCGGCGACGTGGAGGCCCGCATCGTCTTCCACCTCGGCCCGCTGGCCCCGCGACCGCAGCTCGGCCACGTCGACACCGAGGAGACCGCCGCCGTCGCGGTCGCCGCGGAGAGTGCCCACGCGAGTGGGGGCCGGACGGCCGAGCGGCGTCAGGTCCGTTCATGAGCAGGCGCGTGGCGGTCACCGGCATAGGCATCGTCGCCCCGGGCGGCATCGGCGTACCGGCGTTCTGGGATCTCCTGGCGAACGGTCGTACGGCGACGCGGGGCATCACGTTCTTCGACCCGGCCGGCCTGCGCTCGCGGATCGCCGCCGAGTGCGACTTCGACCCGGCGGCCCACGGGCTGGACGCGGAGCAGATCGCACGGAGCGACCGGTACATCCAGTTCGCCCTGGTCGCCGGGGAGGAAGCGGTACGGAACTCCGGTCTCGACCTCGCCCGGGAGAATCCCTGGCGGGTCGGGGTCTCGCTGGGCACCGCGGTCGGCGGCACCACCCGGCTGGAGCACGACTACGTCCTGGTCAGCCACCACGGGCAGCGGTGGGACGTGGACCACCGGGAGGCGGGTCCGCACCTGCACCGCGCGTTCTCGCCCAGCACGCTCGCCTCGGCGGTGGCAGAGCGGTTCGGAGCATGCGGGCCCGTGCAGACCGTCTCCACGGGCTGCACCTCGGGGCTCGACGCGGTCGGGTACGCCATCCACACGATCGAGGAGGGCCGGGCCGACGTGTGCATGGCCGGCGCCTCGGACTCGCCGATCTCACCGATCACCATGGCGTGCTTCGACGCGATCAAGGCCACCTCTCCGAACAACGACGACCCCGCCCACGCCTCGCGTCCCTTCGACGCCGACCGCGACGGGTTCGTCATGGGCGAGGGCGGTGCCGTACTCGTCCTGGAGGAGCTGGAACACGCCCTGGCCCGCGGCGCGCACGTGTACTGCGAGATCAGCGGCTATGCCACCTTCGGCAACGCCTACCACATGACCGGCCTGACCAGCGAGGGCCTGGAGATGGCCCGGGCCATCGGAGCCGCCCTCGACCACGCCCGGCTCGACGCCACGGCGATCGACTACGTCAACGCGCACGGGTCTGGCACCCAGCAGAACGACCGTCACGAGACCGCCGCGGTCAAGCGCACGCTGGGCCGGCACGCCTACGACACGCCCATGAGCTCCATCAAGTCCATGGTGGGCCATTCCCTCGGCGCGATCGGGGCGATCGAGGTGGTCGCCTGTGTGCTGGCCCTGGTCCACCAGGTCGTACCGCCCACCGCGAACTACGAGACCCCGGACCCCGAGTGCGACCTGGACTACGTCCCGCACGTCGCCCGCGAGCGGAGACTGAACAGCGTGCTCTCCGTGGGCAGCGGGTTCGGCGGCTTCCAGTCCGCCGTGATCCTGACCCGGCCGAAGGAGAGGACACGATGAGCGCACCGCGTCCGCGGCGCGCGGCCGTCACCGGAATCGGCGTGGCCGCGCCGAACGGAACCAGCACCGAGACCTTCTGGAAGTCCACTCAGGAGGGCATCAGCGTCCTCGGCCGGGTCACCCGCGAGGGATGCGAGCACCTGCCGCTGCGGGTGGCCGGCGAGGTCCGGGACTTCGACGCACCGTCGGCGGTCGAGGAGCGCTACCTCGTCCAGACCGACCGGTTCACCCACTTCGCGATGACCCTGGCCGACCTCGCGCTGGACGACGCCGGCCTCGGCCGACCCGACACCGACGAGTCGCGGTTCTCCATGGGTGTGGTCACCGCGGCCGGTTCCGGCGGTGGTGAGTTCGGGCAGCGAGAACTGCAGCAGCTGTGGGGAAAGGGGAGCCGTTTCGTCGGGCCGTACCAGTCCATCGCCTGGTTCTACGCCGCCAGCACCGGCCAGATCTCCATCCGGCGCGGCTTCAAGGGCCCCTGCGGTGTGGTCGCCGCCGACGAGGCGGGTGGCCTGGACGCCCTCGCGCATGCGGCGCGGGCTGTGCGGCGCGGCACCGACGTGATCGTGGCCGGATCGACCGAGGCGCCACTGGCCCCCTACTCGATGGTCTGCCAGCTCGGTTACGAGGAGCTGAGCACCGTCGGCGACCCGGAGCGCGCCTACCGTCCGTTCACCGCCGCGGCCTGCGGATTCGTGCCCGCCGAAGGCGGCGCCGTGTTCGTCGTGGAGGACGAGACCTCGGCCCGTGAGCGGGGCGCGGAGGTGCGGGCCACCCTCGCCGGACACGGGTCGACGTTCACCGGCGCCTCGTGCTGGGAGCCGTCCCGGGAGGGGCTGGCCCAGGCCGTCCGGGGTGCCTTGGACGAGGCCGGCTGCGCCCCCGAGGAGATCGACGTGGTCTTCGCCGACGCCCTCGGTGTACCGGAGGCGGACCGTGCCGAGGCGCTGGCCATCGCCGACGCCCTCGGCGCACACGGAAGGCGCGTGCCCGTCACAGCGCCGAAGACCGCCATCGGCCGGGCCTACTGTGCTGCGCCCGTGCTGGACACCGCGGCGGCCGTGCTCGCGATGGAGCACGGCCTGATCCCACCCACGCCCAACGTCTTCGACATCTGCCACGACCTCGACCTCGTGACCGTCCGCGCCCGTGTCGCCGAGCTTCGCACGGCGCTGGTCCTCAGCCGGGGACTCATGGGGGCGAACTCGGCGCTGGTGCTACGGCTCGGAGCCACCGACGCCTCGTAGGGAGGCGTTCCGGAAGAAGGAGAAAACCGCATGAGTGAACGAATCACCGTGGAAGAGCTGGCCGAGCTCATGAAGAAGGCCGCCGGCGTCACCGTCGCTCCGGAAGAACTCCAGCAGCGGTACGAATCGGGCTTCGACGCCTTCGGTGTCGACTCGCTCGGTCTGCTCGGCATCGTGGGCGAGCTGGAGAACCGGTACGGCACACCGATGCCTCCCGACGCCGAGCGCTGCAAGACCCCCCGGCAGTTCCTCGATCTCGTCAACAGCGCACTTCTGGCGGGAGCCTGACATGGCCGGACACACCAAGAACGAGATCACCATCGCCGCGCCGGTCGACCTGGTCTGGGACATGACCAACGACGTGGAGAACTGGCCGCAGCTGTTCAGCGAGTACGCCTCCGCCGAGATCCTGTCCAGGGAAGGGAACAAGACGACCTTCCGGCTGACCATGCACCCCGACGAGAACGGCACCGTGTGGAGCTGGGTCTCGGAACGGGTGACAGACCGCGACGCGCTCAGCGTCACCGCCCGCCGCGTCGAGACCGGGCCCTTCGCGTACATGAACATCCGGTGGCAGTACGAGGAGGTGCAGGAGGGCACCCGGATGGTGTGGACGCAGGACTTCGAGATGAAGCCGGACGCACCGGTCGACGACGCCTGGATGACGGGTAACATCAACCGCAACTCCAAGGTCCAGATGGCCCTGATCCGGGACCGCATCGAGCAGGCCGCCACGGAGCACAGGCCCGTGCCCACCCTGACCGACTGAGCCGGACGGAGGACAGGACGATGCACCAAGCCCTGATCGTCGCCCGCATGGCTCCTGGGTCGGCCCCGGACATCGCCAAGGTGTTCGAGGAATCGGACCGTGGAGAGCTGCCGCACCTCGTGGGGGTCACCCGGCGCAGCCTCTTCCAGTTCGGTGACGTGTACCTGCACCTCATCGAGTCCGAGCGGGACCCCGGACCCGCCATCGCCAGGGTGGCCGGGCATCCCGAGTTCAAGGACATCAGCGAGCGGCTGTCGGCGCACGTCACCGCGTACGACCCCGCGTCCTGGCGTTCACCGAAGGACGCGATGGCGCACTGCTTCTACCGCTGGGAACGGGACGCCATCTCCTGAACCGTCCACTCGGCCGCCGTCCACCAGGCCGCCGGCCGCCGGGTCCGCGCGCGTCGCGGGCCCGGCGGTCTGTGGTCTGTGGTCTGTGGTCTGTGGTCTGTGGTCTGTGGTCTGTGGTCTGCGGGATGGTTTCAGGCGGCGTGGTCACCGGGGACGGTGCAGTCGAAAGCGTGCAGGTAGGGGTTGACCTGGCGGACGTCGTCGATGACCAGCCCCGCGTCGGTCAGTCGGCAGACCATGCTCTCGGTGGTGTGCTTCGCCCCACCGACGTTGAGGAGCAGCATCAGGTCCATGGCGGTGCTGAACCGCATCGAGGGCGTGTCGTCGACAAGGTTCTCGATGACCACGACCCGTGCTCCGGGACCGCCCGCATCGATGACGTTGCGCAGTGTCCGGGCCGTGCTGTCGTCGTCCCACTCCAGGATGTTCTTGATGATGTACACATCGGCCTGGACCGGGATGTCCACACGGCAGTCGCCGGGCACGACGCGCATCCGGTCCGCGAGCGCGCCGCCCGCCCGCAGCCGTGGATCGGCGTTCTCCACCACGCGCGGCAGATCGAGCAGGATGCCGTGGATCGACGAGTACTTCTCCAGCAGACTCGCCACCACATGCCCCTGACCACCCCCGATGTCGGCGACCGACGAACTCCCCGACAGATCGAGGAACTGCGCGACGTCCCGCGCGGACTGCACGCTGGAAGTCGTCATGGCGCGGTTGAAGACATCGGCCGATTCCGGGGCGTCCTCGTTGAGGTAGTCGAAGAACTCCTTGCCGTACAGGCCCTCGACGACGTTCCGGCCGGTGCGCACCGCTTCGTCCAGCATCGGCCACGCGTCCCAGGTCCACGGCTCGGTGCACCACAGCGAGATGAAGCGCAGACTGTTCGGATCGTCCTCGCGCAGCAGCCGGGACATGTCGGTGTGCGCGAACGTCCCGTCCTGCTGCTCGGCGAAGACGCCGTAGCAGGACAGGGCCCGCAGGAGCCGTCGCAGCGGTCGCGGCTCGGTCTTCACCGCCGCCGCGAGGTCCTCCACGGACAGGGGGCTGTCACCGAGGGCGTCGGCGACTCCCAGCCGGGCGGCCGCGCGGAGCGCGGCGGCGCACGCCGCCCCGAACACGAGCTCCCTCAGCCGCATGGACGGCGGTGGGGCGGTCTGTGCGGTCGTCATGTTGCCGCCTTTCTCTCTTCTCGGGTGCACGGGTGGCTACGGCTTGGTTGCACGGGTGGCCACCGCCGGCCGGTCAGCACAGTCCCGCGGGCCTGGATGCCCGGCAGACGTTGTCTTCGAAGGTGTTGCCCTTGCCGCCGGTGTCGGCGTTGACGAGGTCCGCCGGGGCGTTGCCCCGCACGACGTTGTCCGTGATCAGGTTCCGCTCGCTGGTGGCGCCCACGATGCTCTTGAACAGGACGATGCCGCCCGACAGCGGGGAGGTGCCGACGTTGTCCGTGACCACGTTCCGCGTCACCAGGGTGTCCTCGGCGCCGGTCAGGACGATGCCGGAGCCCTGCAGGGCGTCCAGCCGGGCGGTCTTCGGGCAGGACTTGTTGTTCCGCGCGATGTGGTTGTCCCGCACGGTCAGGGCGCCGGCCTTCGGCCTGTTCTCGTCACCGACGACGAACACCGCCGCGCAGTTGCCGGTGATGTGGTTGCTCGCGACGGTGAGATTCCTCAGGCGCCGGACGGTGACACCGATCCGGTTGCCCTCCAGCCGGTTGTGTTCGACCACCGTTCCCCGGGTGTCCGCGGCGCCTTCCTCGGCCGTGATCGTGTTGGCGAGGAACAGGCCCGCGTCGCCGTTGTCCCGGGCGGTGTTCCACCGGAGCACGCTGCGGACCGAGCGCTCCTGGGCGATGCCCCAGACGCCGTTCTTCACCGCGGTCACGTTCCGCACGGTCAGCCCGTCGGTCGCCACGGCGGACACCCCGTTCCCGGTGAAGCCGGTCACGGTCAGGGAGGCGACGGTGACACCCTCGACGGGGCGGTCCTCCGTCCCCACCACGCAGATGCCATTTCCGTCCTCGGCACAGCTGTTGGCGGCCTTCTCCGTGCCCGGTTCGATCACGGTGCCGCGGCCCGTGCCGCGCAGGGTCAGCCCGGGTGTGCTCACCCTGACGCTCTCGCGGTAGGTGCCGTGGGTCAGCAGAACCGTGTCTCCCGGTTCGGCGGCGTCCACCGCCTTCTGGATCGATTCTCCTGGTGAGACCATGTGGGTCGTGTGGTCGGCAACGACCGACGGGGCGGCGCCGAGCCCCGCCCCGACGATCGCCGCGGTACAGATCAGGTAGGAGATGTGGAGTTTCTTCATATTCCGCACGCTATGATCCGAAGAGTTGATTACAGGTCGGATAGGCCATCCGGTGGCGTGTCATACGCGCGACCGCAGGCTCGGCGGCGCCGATCACATCTCGAACCGCCCGCTTGGCGTGATCAGGCAGGCCTTGCCATCTCGCAGGACCATCGAAGAGGATGCCGAGCGGGGACCGGGGCCCCCGTGTCGGAATCGGCAGGGGCGGACCGCTACCCGGAGTAATAGCAGGAGACAGCGATGTCCCAAGAGGCTCACGACACTCAAGAAGAGGCACACGAGCCCGAGACCCCGCATCTCGACTTCAAGGGAACGACCCCCTACGAGGACTACGTCCAGGCCGACGTCCTCACCCACCTCCAGCACACCCTCTCCGACGACCCTGGAGAGATGGTCTTCCTGGTGACGACCCAGGTCATGGAGTTGTGGTTCACGGTCATCGTGCACGAGTGGGACACGGCGTCCCACGCCCTCCGCGAGGACGACGTACTCACGGCGATCGCCGCCCTGAAGCGTTCCGTACGGGAACTGGAGGCTCTCAACGCCTCCTGGCGCCCCCTCGCACAGCTCACACCGGCCCAGTTCAACTCCTACCGCAGCGCCCTCGGTGAGGGCTCCGGGTTCCAGTCGGCGATGTACCGCCGCATGGAGTTCCTGCTCGGCGAGAAGTCCGCCTCCATGCTCGTACCCCATCGCGCGGCGCCGCGCGTGCACGCCGAGCTGGAGAAGGCGCTGCACGAACCGAGCCTGTACGACGAGGTGCTGCGCCTGCTGGCCCGCCGCGGCCACGCTGTACCCGAGTCCGTCGTACGGCGTGACGTGTCCCTGCGGTACGAGCCCTCCGACGAGGTCGAGGCCGTGTGGACCGCCCTGTACGCGGGCGACGAGACCGACGAACTCGCCCGCCTCGGCGAGGCGTTGACCGACGTCGCCGAACTGGTCTGGCGCTGGCGCAACGACCATCTCGTGGCCACCCGCCGCGCCATGGGGGCCAAGCCCGGTACCGGCGGCTCCGCCGGGGTCGCCTGGCTGGAGAAGCGCGCCCGGAAGAACGTCTTCCCCGAGCTGTGGACGGCGAGGTCCCATGTCTGAGAACCCTGAACTCGCCACTGTGGCAGCGGAGTTGGATGCCGCCGACGAACTGTCCGGCCTCCGCGAGCGGTTCGTCCTCGACACGGTGTCCGATCATGCGGCTGACGCCGCGGGTGTCTACCTCGACGGCAACTCCCTCGGCGCCCTCCCCGGACACGTCCCCGCCCGCGTCGACGACGTCGTACGCCGTCAGTGGGGCGCCCTCCGTATCCGTTCCTGGGACGAGAGCGGCTGGTGGACCGCGCCGGAGCGCATCGGCGACCGTATCGCCCAGCTGGTGGGCGCGGCGCCGGGGCAGATCGTGGTCGGCGACTCGACAAGTGTCAATGTTTTCAAGGCCGTTGTGGCGGCTGTACGGCTCGCGGGGGACGGCCGCGACGAGATCCTCGTCGATGCCACCACCTTCCCCACGGACGGGTACATCGCCGAGTCCGCGGCCCGGATGACCGGCTCCACGCTACGGCCGGTCGCGCCGGACGAGGTCACCGGCGCCCTCGGCCCCCGTACCGCCGCCGTACTCCTCAACCACGTCGACTACCGCACCGGCAGGCTCCACGACCTGCCGGCGCTCACGGCCGCCGTGCACGCGGCGGGCGCGTACGCCGTCTGGGACCTGTGCCACAGCGCGGGCGCCCTGCCCGTGGGGCTGGACGAGCACGGGGTGGATCTGGCGGTCGGCTGCACGTACAAGTACCTGAACGGGGGCCCGGGTTCACCCGCGTACCTGTACGTACGACGTGACCTTCAGCCCCGCTTCGACTCCCCCCTCCCCGGCTGGAACTCCCACACCGACCCCTTCGGTATGCGTCCCGCCTACCAACCGGCAGCGGGTGCGGTGCGCGGTCGCGTCGGTACGCCGGACATCCTGTCGATGCTGGCGCTGGAGGCGGCGCTGGAGGTGTGGGACGGGGTGCCGATCGAGGCCGTACGCGCCAAGTCCCTCGCCCTGACGGACTTCTTCCTTCAGTGCGTGGCGGCGTACGTTCCCGAGGGGCGTGTCGAGTCCCTGACACCGGTTGCCCATGCGGAGCGCGGCAGCCAGGTCGCGCTGCGGTGCACGGACGCCGGGGATGCCGGGGGTGCCGGGGACGTGATGCGGCGGCTGATCGAGCGCGGGGTTGTCGGGGACTTCCGGCCCCCGGACGCCCTGCGCTTCGGCTTCACGCCGCTGTACGTGGGCTTCGGTGATGTGGAGCGGGGGGCGCGGGTGCTGGCGGAAGTGCTGGCGGAGGTGCCCGTCGTGTGACAGCCATGTCTCACGACCGCGTGTGACGACCGCGTGTAGACGCACGTCACCGGCCTGATACCGTCCCCGCACCACCCCTTACCGCCCCGCACAAAACCGTTTCGCCGCTGAGAGGTTGGAGCATGCCGGACGACGCCGTGACCCGCGGCGCAGTGATTCGCGACGCCGTGGCTCGCGACGCCGCCGAGGAGGCGTCCGCCTTCTCGCACCCGCCCGTGGACCCCGACGCCACCGCCGCGTACGGCGACCATCCCGACCAGGTGATCGATTTCTACGCCCCGCGCGCGGAGCAGCAGCGTGCCGGGGACGGGGGAAACGGTTCTGTACCGCTCGTGGTCGTCCTGCACGGCGGGGCCTGGCGTGCGGCGTACGACCGCCGTCACATCACCCCGTTCGCCGCCTTCCTGGCCCGCCGGGGCTTCGCGGTGGCCAACGTGGAGTACCGGCGGGGCGGTTCGGGCGGTTCTGGTGGTGCTGGTGCTTCGGGTGGTCCTGGTGCCTTGGGTGCCTCAGGCGGTTCGGAGGGGGCGGACGGGGCGGAGGCCGGGCGGTGGCCGGAGACGTTCGACGACATCGCGGCGGCGTTCGACGCGCTGCCCGCGCTCGTACAGGAGGCGCTGCCGCAGGCCGATCCGCGCCGTACCGTGATCACCGGGCACTCGGCGGGCGGCCACCTGGCGCTGTGGGCCGCCGCGCGGCATGTCCTCCCGGCGGGCGCGCCCTGGCGCACCGACCGGCCGGCGCCGTTGCGCGGTGTCGTCGCCCTCGCCCCGATCGCCGACTTCGGCGTCGCCGAGAAGCTTGAGGTGTGCGGGGGCGCGGTCACGCAACTCCTGGGCGCTGGAGCCGAGTTCGTCGAACGACGCCCGTACGCCGACCCGGCCCTGCTGCTGCCCACGGGCATCGCGACCACCCTGGTCCAGGGCCGTACCGACGTGGTCGTCCCGCAGGCCGTCGCCGAGTCGTACGCGGACGCGGCGGCCAAGGCGGGCGAGGTGGTCGGCCTGACCCTCCTGGAGGACGTCGGCCACTTTCCCCTGATCGACCCGGCGGCGGACGCGTGCGCCGTGGTGGCGGAGGAGATCGCCCAGTTGGCGTGGTGAGCGGTGGGGGTACGCCCTCTTGTGCGCTTGTACGGCCTATCGGGTGTCGGTACACCCCTTCGGCCGTCCGCTTGGTGATACCCGTAGTACCTGAGAGCTACGCCGCAACTGAGTTCCCTGGCGGGACGCCGACTACAGGCCCGTGTTCGTAACTTCCTTCCCAGAACGCCCCGATGAGTGGGCGGGGGGACTGGGAGGGAACGCGCCATGGGGGAGCGGACGGCCTGGGGTGACCGGGCGGGGGCGGGAACGGGGGTAAGGGCCGGAACGAGGGCGCCGTGGCCCGGTCGCCTTCGACGAACCCTGCTGGCCCTTCTCGTCGCGGTCGCCGTCGTCGTCCCCGTGTCCGCCGCCGCGCGGCCGCACATCCCCGCCCCGAGGCCCGCCTCTCTCGCCCCGATGACGGTGGCGACACTGACGGAGACGTACGCGGCGAACCGGGCGAACGCCGCGCAGGCGGCCCGCATGGCCGAGGACCACGGCGACCACGGCCGGGCCACGGTGGAGCGGGCCATGGTGGTGCCGTCCCGGCAGTTCCTCCGCTTCGACGGGCGTGGTTCCGGGCAGGCCGTCGAGGTCTTCGGCGACCTCACCCGGGCCGACCACATAGCCGTCCTCGTCCCGGGCTCCGACACGACGCTGGACACGTACGCCCGCTTCCGCAGGGGCGCGAGCGCGCTGTACGAGCGGACGGGCGGGCACGAGGGCAGGCCTGCAGGAAGGCTCGCCGGCGGGCATACGGCGGTCATAGCTTGGCTCGGCTACGAGACCCCGCGCACCATCAGCACGACCGCGATCACCAGCGGCCGGGCCGAGGCAGCCGCTCTCCGACTGCGTGCGTTCGTCGGCGAGTTGCGCGGTGTCGTGGGCCGGGACGCCCACATCTCCCTGCTCTGCCATTCGTACGGCTCGGTGGTGTGCGCCGACGCGGCCGGAGGGCTGGACGCGGACGGTTCCGGTGTGGCCGACATCGCGCTCGTGGGCAGTCCGGGCACGGGAGCGGACAGCGCCGCCAGGTTGCACACCTCCGCGCGTGTGTGGGCGGCCCGTGGTGCCGGCGACTGGGTCGCGGAGGTCCCGCACATCCGTGCCGAACTCTTCGGCACCACCGTCGGCTTCGGCACCGACCCCGTCTCCCCGGCCTTCGGCGCCCACGTCTTCGCGGCGGGCGACGGCGGCCACAGTGACTACTTCTCCCCGGGCTCCGTCTCGCTGGACAACCTCGCCCGGATCGTCCTCGGCGACACCTCGGAGGTGACCCGTGCGTAGGTCAGCCGTTTCGGCCGTACTTACCGGCCCGTCGGCCATGGCGTCCGGCCCGTCGGACGCACCGCTCGCCTTGTCCGCATCGTCCGCACCGGCCGTGTGGAAGATACGCCGGGCCGCCCACCGCCTGGATGCCGCCACCCCGGCCGACCGGGACCGCGCCGTCGACGCCCTGCGGGCCTTCGCGATCCTCGGTGTCGTCCTGGGCCACTGGCTGGTGACCGCCCTGGTCGCGGACGGCACCAGGCTGCGTACGGAGAGCCCGTTGGGGCACATGCCCTGGCTGGCGCCCGTCTCCTGGGCCTTACAGACGCTCGCCGTGTTCTTCCTGGTGGGCGGCCATGTGGCGACGAAGGGGTACACGTCGGCACGCGCGCGTGGGGTGACGTACGGGCAGTGGCTGGGCGCCCGTCTGACCCGTCTGTTCCGACCGGTGGCGGCCGTGCTGGTCCTGTGGACGGTCGCCGCGGCCGGGCTGCTACTGACGGGCACGGGCTTCGACACGGTCCACGCGCTGCTGAAGCTGGTGCTGTCCCCGCTGTGGTTCCTCCTGGTCCTCACCGTGCTGACGGCGGCGACCCCGCTGCTCGCCCGGCTCAGCCCGCTGTGGCCGCTGGCCGTCGTCCTCCACGTGGACCTCGTCCGCTTCGGACTCGGCGGACCGGACCGGCTCGGCTGGGTGAACGTGGCGGCGGGCTGGCTGGTGCCGTACACGCTGGGCGCGGCCTGGACGCGGGGGGAGTTGGAGGGCCGCCGCGCGGGCTGGGTCCTGCTCACGGGTGGTACGGCGGCGACGGCGGCCCTGGTCGCCTGGGCGGGCTACCCGGCGTCGATGGTCGGCATCCCGGGCGCGGCGGTCTCCAACCTGAACCCGCCCACCCTGGCCGCCGTCGCCTTCGGCCTGGCCCAGTGCGGTCTGGCGCTGCTGCTGCGGGGGCCGTTGCGCCGGGCGATGCGGCGACGCCCCATGGCCTGGGCGGCGGTGGCCCTGGCCAACCTCTCCGCGATGACGATATTCCTCTGGCACCAGACCGCCCTGATGGCGACCATCGACACAGGCCTGCTCGCCGGCCGTCTACCCGGCCTGCACACCCGCCCCGAGAACCTGACCTGGGTGGCGGCCCGGCTGGCCTGGCTACCGGCGTTCGCACTCGCCCTCCTGACCTGCTGGGCCGCGTTCCACGCCCACGAGCACGGAGGCCGTCCTCGGGCAGCCCGGAAGCGCACCCGAGTCGTACGGGCCGGGCCGGGGGAGGACGGCCGGGGTGCAGGGGTGCGGTCGAGGGCGGATGACCCGGGCGTACAGGTCGGCCCCCAGGAAGGCGACCACGGCGTACGAATGCGGCCGGGGGAAGACGGCACGGAGCCCCGAGCTGCGGCGGCGGCCGGAAACCGTGAGGACCGAGGCGGCGCGCGGTGCCTAGGGTGGGGCGGGTGAGCGTGGTGGAGAAACGGCTGGCCCGGGGACTGCGGCTGCTGCGTGAGGACTTGTGGACCGCAAAGGCGAACCCGCTGCCGCCCTCGGTGTGGCTGCGCTGGCTGCCGCACGGCCTGGTTGTCCTGGTCGCGATCGGCGTCACGTTCGCCAACGCGGACCACATGGCCGACGGCTACAACCAGGGCGTGGGCTACAGCCTGCTGTGCTCGATGGTGCTGGGCGCGGCCGTGGCGCTGGCGCTGTGGTGGCCGGTTCCGGCGTGGCAGCTGTCGATGGTGGTCAACGTCGTGGTGGCCCTGGGCGCCCGGTCCCAATTCATCTCCGGACAGGCCGATTTCACCCCCTGGCCGTGGACCCCGGCCGCGATTGTCGCGCACGCCATGGTGCTGTTCCTGCTGGCGTTGCGGGTGCCCACCCGCGTGGCCGCCGAGGCGCTGGCCCTGACCGCGCTGATCACGTGGATCATCCAGGGGCCCATCGGCGCCTCGGGCTACTCATCGACGGGCGTGCTGGCGGTGGCCGTGTTCGCCGGCACCGTGCTCCTCGGCAGCACCCAGCGCGGTCGCCGCGAGGCCCGCACCCAGCTCGTCGAACAGGCCGGCATCACCGCCGAGGAGCGTGCCCGCCGCACCGTGCTGGAGGAGCGCAGCCGTATCGCGCGCGAGTTGCACGATGTGGTCGCCCACCACATGTCGGTGATCTCCATCCAGGCCCAGGTCGCCCCCCACCTGGTCGAGAACCCGTCCGAGGAGCTGAAGGAGAACCTGGCGGGCATCCGCGAGAACGCCCTGGAGGCCCTCACCGAACTCCGCCGGGTTCTGGGTGTCCTGCGCTCCGAGCACCCGGAGGACCCGCACGGCATAGGAGCCCCCGATGACGGCACGGCACCACACGCCCCGCAGCCCACCCTCGACCGTCTCGACGCGCTGGTGGAGAACACCCGGGCCGCGGGCCTGTCGGTGACCACCGAGGTCAGTGGTGAGGTGCGCCCGTTGCCGCCCGGGGTGGAGTTGTCGGCGTACCGGATCGTCCAGGAGGCGTTGAGCAACGCCCTGCGTCACGCTCCCGGTTCCGGCGTCCGCGTGGAGCTGACCCACTTCCCGCGCGGCCTGCAGGTGCGGGTCATCAACTCCCGGCCCACGCGCCCGGCCCCGCCGTCCCCCGGCGCGGGACACGGCCTGCTCGGCATGCGGGAACGCGCCGCGATGCTCGGTGGCACTCTCATGGCGACGGAGACGTCGCACGGCGGTTTCGTGGTGGCGGCCTTCCTGCCCCGCTCCGGCGGAACGGGCACGGGCGCAAGCACGGGTACGAGCACGGACACCGGCTCCAACGACTCCGTTGACGGTCTCACCGGCAGCCCTACCGACAGAAGCCCAGACAGGCCCGCAGTCAGGCCCATTGACGGCTTCACCGCCAGCCCGAACGACCCGCCCACCGACGCCACCAACGACTCCGCAGGCCTGACAGGAGAACAGACCCCATGACGAGCGGCACCATTCGTGTACTGATCGCCGACGACCAGCAGATGGTCCGGCAGGGCTTCACCGTGCTGCTCAACACCCAGCCCGGCATCGAGGTGGTCGGCCAGGCGGTGCACGGCCTCGACGCGGTCGACAAGGTCGCCGGGCTCACCCCGGACGTCGTTCTGATGGACATCCGCATGCCCGAACTCGGCGGCATCGAGGCCACCCGCCGCATCACCGCCGAGTACCCGTTGATCAAGGTCCTGGTGCTGACCACCTTCGACCTGGACGAGTACGTGTACGAGGCCCTGCGCGCGGGCGCCTCCGGCTTCCTGCTGAAGGACGCCTCCGCCGAGCAACTCGCCGAAGCGGTACGGGTGGTGGCGGCGGGGGACGCGTTGCTCGCGCCCGGGGTCACGCGCCGTCTGATCACCGAGTTCGCCCGCCAGGACACCACACCGCGCGCCCCGCTGAAGGAGCGCGTCGGCGACCTCACCGAGCGCGAGACGGAGGTGCTCGCGCTGATCGCGCAGGGCCTGTCGAACGCCGAGATCGCCCAGCGCCTCGTCGTCGCCGAGCAGACCGTGAAGACCCATGTGGGCCGCATCCTCGTGAAGCTGGGCCTGCGGGACCGTACACAGGCGGCGGTGTTCGCGTACGAGTCGGGACTCGTGCGGCCTTCCGGATACTGACCGGTAACGGTGACGGTGGACCGCCAGGCTGGCGACGCACCCACGCAGGAAGTGGGGCCGGGCGAGGTGAACATGCTCACCGGCGACTTCACCTTCTCCGCCCCCGACGCCTTCGCGTTCGGCCTGACGGTGAACCGCACCACCTCCTCGCGGCAGAGTGCAACGAGCGAGGACACCAACGGGCAGGCGGCCATCTTCGGCCCTGACTGGATCTCGGGCATCACCTCGGACATCTCCGGCTCCGATTGGAGCGACATCCGCCAGACGTCGCCCACCTCGGTCGAACTGATCGACTCCCACGGCGTCGGCACCGGGTTCACCGCCACCAGCGGCGGTGGCTGGCAGCCGGAGCCAGGCTCGGAGGCCCTTACACTCACCGGTTCGCTGACCGGGTCGTTCACGCTGAAGGACACCGCCGGCACCACCACCACGTTCGCCAAGGTCGACCCCGCCGCCACCACCTGGCAGGTGGCCACCAGTTATCTGTCCGCGGCGAACTCCACCACCACGGTGGTGTCCGAGAAGGTGGTCTCCGGCAGCCAGACCCTGGCCCGCCCGAAGTACGTGATCGCCCCGACCTCGGCGGTGTCCGCGGACACCTGCGCGGCCACGCCGTCCACCAAGGGCTGCCGCCTGCTGGAGTTCGTCTACGCCACCGCCACCACCGCCACCCCCACCGCGTTCGGGGATGTGGCCGGGCAGGTCAAGGAGATCCGCCTGTGGGCCACGGAGCCGGGCGCATCCGCGGCGACGTCGAAGTCGGTGCAGATGTACCTGTACGACGATGCCAAGCATCTGCGACGGGTGTGGAATCCGCAGATCGTTCCGTCACTGTTCACCGACTACAGCTACGACACCGCCGGCCGGATCACGCAGCTCACCGACCCCGGACAGCTGCCGTGGACCTTCACGTACGGCCAGGCCGGCAACGCCGCCACAGCCGGTGACGGCATGCTGCTGGCGGCCTCGCGGCCCGGCCTGAGGCAGGGCACCGCGGATGTCACGGAGGGCACCGCGGCCACCAGCCTGGTCTACGACGTGCCGCTCACCGGCCCCAGCGCGCCGAACGCGATGGGCACATCCCAGGTCGCCGCCTGGGGGCAGAGCGATGTGCCGACCGACGCCACCGCGGTGTTCCCGCCGGATGCCGTCCCCGTCTCGCACGACGGCCAGGCGCTGACCGCGGCCGACTACACGCGCGCTGGGATCAGTTACGCAGACGCCTCGGGCCGGGAGGTGAACACCGCCACGCCGGGCGGGCACATCTCCGCAACCGAGTACGACAACCGTGGCAACACTGTTCGCGAACTGACCGCGACCAACCGGGAGTTGGCACTGGCCACTAGCGGCCAGCAACTGGACACCCTGGTCCGCCTGGGAATCAGCGATGTGTCGACCGCTGAGCGCGCTCAGGCGCTGTCCACCCTCCACAACTACTCCAGTGACGGGGCGCGAGAGCTGGATGCGTACGAGCCGCTGCACCTTGTCACGCTGACGAGCATCCTCCAGGCCGGCACGGGCGGTACCAGCCTGCCGGCGGGCACGCAGGTGGCCGCACGACGGCACAGCGTCACCACCTACGACGAGGGTCGCCCGACGGACGGCTCGGCCACGATCCAGGACACGCCCACCACGGTCACCGTTGGGGCGCATGTCGACGGCTACCCGGCCGATGCGGACACGGTGGCCAACAAGACCACCTACGACTGGATCAAGGGTCATACCACCAGCAGAATCGAGGACGCCGGCGGCAAGAACCTCACCAAGACCACTGTCTACGACTCCCAAGGCCGGATGAGCAAGACCACCTTGCCGAAGTCGACCGGCGCTGACGCCGGCACGACCGTCACCACCTACTGGTCGGCCACGGGCACTGGCGCGTGCAACGGCAGGCCGGAGTGGGCGGGCCTGGTGTGCTCCACGGGACCAGGCGGTGACATCACCGGCGGCGGTACCAACCCCATCCAACTGCCCACCAGGACGTTTGAGTACGACTTCTGGGGCCAGCCGTCGAAGGTGACGGAGACCGCCAATGGCGTGACCCGCACCACCACGACGACCACCGACGCCGCCGGCAGGCTCACGAACATCAGCATGACCGGCGGGGTGGGCACCGCGGTCTCCCAGACGGCCACCACCTACAACCCCGACAGCGGTCAGACCGCTACGGTCACCAGCAACGGTCAAACCATCGCCACCAGCTACGACAAGCTCGGCCGCCAGATCAGCTACAACGACGGCGCCGGGAACACCACCACAACCGAGTACGACCTCCTGGACCGGTCGGTGAAGACCACCGACTCCGTCCCGTCCACCACCACCTACACCTACGACACCACCAAGGACCCACGCGGCCTGGCCACCTCGATCACCGACTCGGTCGCCGGAACCTTCAGCGCCTCCTACGACACCGAAGGCAACCTCGCCGTTGAGTACCTGCCCGGCGGCTACACCCTCACCGTCGGCTCGGACACCGTCGGCGCCGAGACCTCGGCGATCTACACGCGGGACAGCGACAGCACGATCGTCCTCGCCGACACCGTCGACTACTCCATTCACGGCCGGATCGTTCACCACACCGGAACCGTCGGCGACACCACGGAACAGGACTACACCTACGACAATCCAGGCCGTCTCATCCGCACCGACGACACCGCGGCCGACGGCACCTGCACCCGACGCGTCTACACCTTCGACGACAACACCAACCGCACCTCGCTCGCGACCTCGGTCAGCGCGCCCGCGGCAGGGTGCACCGACAGCGGGGCCACGACGGTCACCGGCACGTACGACAGCGCCGACCGGCTCATCGCCGGCGGTGTCACCTACGACGCGTTCGGCCGCACCACGACCCAGGCCAACGGCGCCACGATCGGCTACTACGCCAACGACCTGGTGCGCCGGCAGACCGTAGGCACCACGCGCCAGACCTGGGACCTGGACGCCGCCCAGCGCCTCGCTACCTCCACCACGGAGACGCAGGACACCGGCGGCACCTGGAGCCAGACCAGCCACGCCACCAGCCACTACGGCGACGACGGTGACAGCCCCTCGTGGATCACCCAGGACCCGGGCGGCGTCATCGCCCGTAACGTCCAAGGGCTGACGGGCAACATGGAAGACACCACATCCGCCACCGGCGACACGGTGCTCCAGCTGACCAACATCCACGGAGACGTCAGCGTCCAACTGCCGGTGGACATCACCCAGAACCCGGTCGTGCTCCGTGCGGACGAGTACGGCAACACAGCACCGGGCAGTCCGACAACCCGCTATGGCTGGCTCGGCGGGAAGCAGCGCTCCAGCGACACTCTCACCGGAGCCATTCTCATGGGCGTACGGCTGTACGATCCGACCCTGGGCCGCTTCCTCTCGGTCGACCCGGTCCCCGGGGGCAGTGCCAACGCCTACGACTATTCGGCCGCCGATCCGGTGAACAAGGTGGATCTCAACGGCAAGTGGCATAAGTGGACCACGCTGTATCGCTACTTCGGCAAGGTCAAATGGCACCTGTGGGGGTTCTGGAAGAGCTGCTGGTGCCGACAGGCTGGCTGGCACATGGGCGCCTCCGTCCGGATCTACTTCAACAAGTGGGCCACCAACTGGTTGGCGGATGAAGGGCCCTACGCGGCCGGCTTCTGGAGCGTCGTCTTCGGCTTCACATTGAGTTGGGCTGGAGGCGCGTACGGGGCCGCGGTGGCATCCCTGATGGCCGGCTACGCAGCTTGGGTCATCTGGATGGCAAAGGCCGTAAAGAGGAATAAGTGCCTCGGCGTGTATTCGGCATGGCAGTTCCGTACGACTACGTGGTATCCCAAGGTCTACCATTGGTACCGGCGTTGTTGAGCGCTGCCCGCCGCTAGCAGTTTCACGCACGTAAGGAAATAGATGGCTCCGGCCAGGCGACCGGGTTAGGTCGCCTGGCCGGAGCTCATCCGATACAACCGGGCTCCCACAGGTGACGGCCCGGCTGAACCATGGGACTTGTAGGAGGTAGCGTGCCAAAGCTCATTTTGTTTTCCGCTGTGCAAGCCTTTGTGGCTTTCCTCTTCATCGGCTTCTACGTGGAGCTGCGTATCGAGTTCGGCGATTATGCACATCAGTTCATCGAAACCGCCGCCTTTCTGCTTGCGGTCGCATGGATTTCTGCAATGTTTCAGCTTCGAAAGGCTGGCCAGCTGAAGTTCGCACGAGAACCCCGCGCGCCGAAAGAGTAATCGCCTCGGGTGAACAGGGCTGTGCCTGGGGATTTTCGCAACAGCCAAGATAAGAAACTGGTATCCCATGGCGTATGGCTATCCGTACAGGAGGAGATGCTAATTGCTCCGGCTGCACTTCGCGACCTTCGCGGCCACGGACGGCTCTTCAGCCCGTAGATCAACCCGGGCCGATCAGGCAAGAGCTTTGATCTGACGGGTGGCCAGCTGTTCGGTCACCACAGCCCCCCTGAGCGGTGTGCATCGTGAAGTCGCAGGTCACAGGTCTGGTGTGAATGGCGAGTTGGATACTCGTGCCGGTCGGCGGCCGATGACCATGGCGTAGATCATCGGGCGGGTCCGGCTCCGGCGGGATGCCGGGTTCGGCTGCGCCTACGACCGGCCCCGCCTACGATCCGTCAGCAGGTCGACACGCCGTAAGAACGCGGAAGGGCGCGGGGGATGCAGGAGCGGCAGTGGATCATGGCCCGCCGGAGCGAACTGGACGCTCTCGCCGAGGAGTTGGCCAAGAAACTCCAGGAGGTCCATGCCGAGCGGGATGAACTGGCGATCGCGGAGCGGGTGTTGAACCGCCTGGCCGAACAGGCTCAGGCCGACGCCGGGGCTTTCGCTCCGGTATCGGCGAAGGTGGCCGGGCGGGCAGTCCTGCTCATCCCGCAGCGCAGCGACGCGGCCGACGAGGGCGCGCTGCCCGGCGACTACCGCAAGATCCTGGCGATCGTGCGGGAGGCCGACGGCCCGGTGCAGGTCCGGCGGTCGGCGAGCGGCTGGGGCTGGACGCCTCGGTGCGCGGCAAGCTGGAACCTTTGCGGGCGAAGATGACCAAGCTCGCCGACCGCGGCTGGCTGCACAAACGCCCTGACGGGCAGTTCACCGCACGTCCGTAACTGTGCGGGGCGGGGGCGTAACTGACGAACCCCCGACGGCAGTTGAGTTTGGTGTGAAGAAAAGCAATAGTGCCGTCGAGGGCCCTGACGGCCTTGTCTACACCGCCCGCCTGCCGCTGTCGAGTGCCACTCTGAACTGGCTCGCCGACCTGATACGCGGCCACCTCAAGAAGATCGGCTCCAGGTGGCGCGCCCTGCCCGCGGGGAAGATCGCCACCATTGTGCTGGCAGCGCTGCGCTGTGACCAGCGGCCCGGCGACCTGGCCGGCGGCAACGGAGTACACCGCACCACCGTTACCCGGTGGGTCCGCGAGGTCATCGGCTTGCTCGCCGCCCGCGCCCCACGCCTGGACCGGGCCCTGAAGAAGATCGCCCGAATGGGTGGCGGCATCGTACTGCTGGACGGATCGGTGGTCCGCACCCGGCGCAGAACCGGGAAGGAGAACCGGAAGAACTACTCCGGCAAGAACAAATGCCACGGCCTGCTCGTGATCGCCCTCACCGACGACCGGGGCCGGCTGCTGTGGATCTCGGCGGCCCGCCCCGGGCGCACCTCGGAGATCACCGCTTGCCGGCACGGCAAGCTCACCCAGAAACTGCGGGAAGTCGGGCTCGGAGCCATCGCCGACCTGGGATTCGTCGGCCTCGACGACGGCGGTCCCGACGCCGACCCGGCGGTGATCACCGGCTACAAGGCCGCCCGGAACCGGCCCCTGACGCGAGGCCAGAAGCTGTCCAATACGGCACTGGCGGCCGTCCGGGCGCCCGTCGAGCACGGCTTTGCCCACCTCAAGAACTGGCGCGTCCTCGGCAAGGTGCGCACCGACCCCGCCTGGGCGACCGCCCTGGTCAGGGCCTTGCTGGTCCTCACGAACCGCGAAGTCGCCCGATGACCGACGATCTTCACCAAAGTCACCTGCCAGCGACCAGCACGAGCATCCCGATGCCCACGCACACCAGCCCTGTGACCAGCAACTTCAGCTTGCACACCTCCCAGTGGGGCCAGATCAAACCGTGCTCCGGAGCCACCTCACGACGCCTGATCTTCACGAATTATCTGCGAACCGGGGCCAGTTGGAGTCGCCTCGGTGGGTCCACCGACCGGACCCGACCACGGCCCCGTCATCACCACCCGCAACGGCGAAGCCATGTTGCGCCTCCTTCTCCAAACTCATCCGCGACGTCGCCCTCACCCACCCCGACCTGGCGGACATCAAGCTGGCACTGCGCGCCGACTGCATAGCACGCTCGGTCTCCCCCTCCACACCCCCGAAATCAAAAACATCCCATTCGGGCGCGGACATGACATAAGGTCAGACACGTGTGCGGGCCCGCACCAGCGGCCCGCACCAGCCGTGCACGAACAAGAGACAGAGATCCATGTGAAACCCACCCGACACCCCGCGCCACGGGCAAGACGCCGATTAGCCCGGCCGCTCGGCGCCCTGATCGCCTTCGGTGCATCCCTGATGCTGGTGTTCACCACCGCCACCGCCGCCCATGCGCACTACGTGTACCAGTCCGACGAGGTGTGGTCCAACAGCGACTCCTCCAAGTGCCTGTACACCTACGCGGAGGTCTCCCACGGCGGCAGAGGCGGCTACGCCAAGTCCTACGGACTGGCCTCCTCCGGCATCCCCTTCTCCCAGGCGTGCATCCTGATCTGGAACCGGCCCCCGGGCAACCTCAAGACCGGATGGCAGTACTTCAAGTGGGACGGCGCCAAGTGGGGCGTGTGCCGGCAGCTCATGGGCACCCAGAACCCCGACGGCACCTGGAGCGGCTACGCCAACACCACCGAGACCTCCAGGATGGAACTCACCTACGACTTCGGGGTCTACCCTCCCTGCGGCGGCGGCTACTACGCCACCAAGGCCGGGTCCACCGTCTACTACGGCGGCACCTGGTACGGGGGCAACGTTCCCATCTGGTCCGGACAGCACTTCATCGAGCCGTAACCTGCAAGGACTGGAGACACCACGCATGAAGAAGACCCGTGTATCCCTCGCTGTGGGAGCGGTGGCCGGGGTGCTGCTGCTGGGCGCCGTGGCGGCGAACGCCTCCGCCGATGAGGGGCCCCGCCCCGCCGACAGCGGGCAGGCCGAGAAGGCCGCGGTGCCGCCGGCGCCGCCCACCCCGGAGTGGGTCAACCCCGACGGCACGGTGGACGAGTCCAAGATGCCCGAAGAGCTGCCGCTGATCGGGGCGGACGGCAAGGTGGTCAAGGACGCAAACGGCAAGACCGTCATGGTCAAGACGCGCGTCAAGCTCGCGCAGTCCGGTGCGCCCCAGGGGCTCGTGGCCGGTCCCCGGGCCGGGGAGAAGCGGTCCACCAGCACGGACGCAGAAGGCCGCAAGACGGAGACTGTCGAGGTCAAGCCGTCCGTTCCGCCCGCGCACTGACCTGGCGGAGACGCCGGAGAAGAAGGGCACCGTATGAGCAGGCTGCTGGAAGCGGTGTGTGCGCTGACCGTGGGCGTCCTCGTTGCGCTCCTTGTATGGGGTGCTAACCCTGGCGCCGTGCGGGTGGCGTGGCGGGAGGGCGAGCTGAGCGGTGTGACGGTCGTGTTCGTGGCGGCGTGTGCGCTGTGGCTGGTGCTGTGGCGCAGGCGTACCGGGCGCGGCCGGCTGGCATGGCCGCTTGTGGTGCTGCTGTGCGGTGCGGCTGTTGCGCTGGTCGTGGCGGCCATGGCCGGTTGACCGGCGCAGGCAGGCAGGTGGGGCTTCCCGTTCTTGTGGGCGGGGAGCCCCGCTGGAGTTTTCGGGCTCGGGCTGCTGTTAAGGATCTTGGCAGGAGGGGCAAGGTATCCCTGCGTCACGGCTGCTGTGTCGCCGACCTGGTCCGATTCCGGGGCGTCACGCCTGCGATTACAAGGCCGCCCGGAACCGGCCCCTGACGCGAGGCCAGAAGCTGTCCAATACGGCACTGGCGGCCGTCCGGGCGCCCGTCGAGCACGGCTTTGCCCACCTCAAGAACTGGCGCGTCCTCGGCAAGGTGCGCACCGACCCCGCCTGGGCGACCGCCCTGGTCAGGGCCTTGCTGGTCCTCACGAACCGCGAAGTCGCCCGATGACCGACGATCTTCACCAAAGTCACCTGCCAGCGACCAGCACGAGCATCCCGATGCCCACGCACACCAGCCCTGTGACCAGCAACTTCAGCTTGCACACCTCCCCCTGGGCCTGCTGAAGCGCAGAAGTAGCCAAGGGTAGCAGCCTCGATCTTCCTGTCCCGGAGGCGGGCGGGAAGATCGAGGCACCCCAGGGCAAACCTGGAGCGCCTAACCCTTCAGTCGTAGATCGGTTGGGTGGCTGTAGTTCAGCGATCTCATGGTCCGGATAACTCCCCTGTATGCAGGCGGAGTTGCTGGACGTGCCAT
>NZ_JBSFUU010000067.1:0-57779 GCF_053591955.1 Streptomyces sp. NPDC002845
CCCCGCCCCCGCCCCCCCCCCCCCCGCCCCCCGCCCGCCCCGCCGCCCCCCCCCCCCCCCCCCCGCCTGCGGGATCGGCCTGAACGGCCTCGTCCTCAAACGCCGGACGGGCTGAGGGTGCCCGGCCGGGGCTGCAAAGGCTCAGCTCAGGGGCGGAGGAGCTTGGCGCGGGTCGGAGGAACTCGGAGCGGGGCGGAGGAGCCTGGCGCACAGTCCGAGGAACTCGGAACGGGACGGAGGAACCTGGCGCACAGTCCGAGGAACTCGGAACGGGACGGAGGAACCTGGCGCACAGTCCAAGGAGCCTGAACACGGAGTCCAAGAAACTCGGTGCAGGACGGAGGAGCTTGGTGCGGGGCTGGTGTGGTGGGGTGCGGGCTGGTGGGTGCTGGTCCAGGCTGGAGCCGTGCCCCGTCAGGGGCGCGGGGAACTGCGCGACCAGCCACACACAACCCGCAGCCACCCAACAACCCACACCACCCACCCACCCGAACCGTTCCCACCCCACCCGCACACTGCCCCCAGCAGGGACCCGGGGGCGCAGCCCCCAGGGGCGGGGTCGAAGGGGCGGCAGCCCCTGGGGATGGGACGGGTAGGGGCGGCGGGGGCGAGGAAAAAACCGGGGGTGGACGGCGACGGCCCGGAACCCCGATCGCACGGGGGCCGGACCGCGGTGAACCGCCGCCGGTGGCTACACGCGCCCCGGGAAGAAAATCTTCAGCTCCCGCTCCGCGGACTCCTCGGAGTCGGACGCGTGGATGAGGTTCTCGCGGACGATGACACCGAAGTCCCCCCGGATGGACCCGGGCGCCGCGGCGATCGGGTCGGTCGGGCCAGCCAGCGCGCGGACGCCCTCGATCACCCGCTCACCCTCGACCACCATCACGACAACCGGTCCGGAGGACATGAACTCCACCAGCGGCTCGTAGAACGGCTTGCCCTTGTGCTCCCCGTAGTGCTGCTCCAGCGTCTCCTGATCCAGCCCCCGCAGCTCCAGCGCGGTGATCTGCCACCCGGCCTTGCGCTCGATACGGCTGATGATCTCGCCGGTCAGCCCACGACGTACAGCGTCGGGCTTGAGAAGGACGAGGGTGCGCTGGCTCACAGTCGGGCTCCTTCAATGTCACAGATGTGCGGAGCTCAGAGGCTACAGGGCCGCCCCGACGCAACGTCACGCAGCGTCAGGAAGCCCCACCGGGTCAGGAAGCCCCACCGGGTCACGAAGCTCCACCGAGCCAGGACTCCCCACCGGGTCACGAAGCCCCACCGAGCCAGGACTCCCCACCGGGTCAGGACGCCCCACCCGTCTCCGTCTGTCCGGCGGCGGACATCTCTCCCTGCGCCTCTCCCTGCGCCGCGAACCTCGCCTTCGCCTCGTCGATCTTCCGCCCGTAATGCACCGACGCCCACCACAGCACCGCGAAGACCGCCCCGAGGAAGAACATCGTCGGAACCACGAACCCGGACGCGATGAGGCCGATCTGCAGCACCCAGCCCAGCTGCACACCACCGGGCCGGGTGATCCCCCCGCACAGCAGCACGCACAGGGCCATGGCGACACCGCTGACCGTCCAGACCGTACCCATCGACAGGTCGGGGTCCTTCATGGCGACCAGACCGGCGAAGGCGATGACGAAGACCTCGCCGATCAGGGTCGAAGCACAGAGCGTACGCACGGGAACTCAGCCCCTCCCCAGGAGCAGTCGGGCCTCGCCAACGGTGATGACGGAACCGGTGACGAGGACGCCGCCGCCCGCGTACTCGCCCTCCTCCTCGGCGAGCGTGACCGCCGCCTCCAGGGCATCCGGCAGCCGCGGCTCGACCTGGACCCTGTCCTCGCCGAACACCTCGACGGCGACCGCGGCCAGCTCGTCCGCGTCCATGGCGCGATGGCTGGAGTTCTGGGTGACCACGACCTCCGCGAAGATCGGCTCGAAGGCCTCCAGCAGCCCCCGTACGTTCTTCTCGCTGCTCGCGCCCACGACCCCGATCAGCCGGCTGAAGTCGAAGACCTCGCTGACCGCCTCGGCCGTGGCCCGCGCGCCCGCCGGGTTGTGGGCGGCGTCCAGGACGACGGTCGGCGACCGCCGTACGACCTCCAGCCGGCCCGGCGAGGCCACCGACGCGAACGCCTTGCGGACGGTGTCGATGTCCAGCGGCTCGGGCCGCTGCGAGCCGACGCCGAAGAACGCTTCGACCGCCGCGAGCGCCACCGCCGCGTTGTGCGCCTGGTACGCGCCGTGCAGCGGCAGGAAGATCTCGCCGTACTCCCCGCCGAGCCCGCGCAGCGTCAGCAGCTGCCCGCCGACGGCGACCCGGCGCGCGACGACCCCGAATTCGAGGCCCTCACGGGCCACCGTGGCGTCCACCTCGACGGCCTTCTTCAGCAGCACCTGCGCCGCGTCGACCGGCTGCTGCGCCATGATCACGGTCGCGTCCTGCTTGACGATGCCCGCCTTCTCACCGGCGATCTCACCGGGCGTGGCACCGAGCCGGTCGGTGTGGTCGAGGTCGATGGGCGTCACGACGGCCACATCGGCGTCGATCACGTTGGTGGCGTCCCAGCTGCCGCCCATGCCCACCTCGACGACGGCCACATCGACCGGCGCGTCCGCGAAGGCCGCGTACGCCATGCCGGTGAGCACCTCGAAGAAGGAGAGCCGGAAATCCTGCTGCGCGTCCACCATCTCGACGTACGGCTTGATGTCGTTGTACGTCTCGATGAACCGCTCGGCGGAGACCGGTCCCCCGTCCAGGCTGATGCGCTCGGTGATCGACTGGACGTGCGGGGACGTGTACCGGCCCGTGCGCAGCTCGAAAGCGCCGAGCAGCGCCTCGATCATGCGGGCCGTCGACGTCTTGCCGTTCGTCCCGGTGATGTGGATCGAGGGGTACGACCGCTGCGGCTCGCCCAGTACGTCCATCAGCGCGGCGATCCGCGTGACGGAGGGCTCCAGCTTGGTCTCGCCCCAGCGGGTGGCCAGCTCCGCCTCGACCTCGCGGAGCGCCTTGTCGACCTCCGGGTCGGCCGGACGCGCGGGCACGTCGGCCTGCGGCGGCCCGCCCTGCGTCCGCAGGGTACGGCTGCCGGCCTCGATCACCGCGAGATCGGGGTCCCGGTCCGTCTCCGCCGCGACGATCTCCTCGAAGGAGTCCATCGGGTCACTCGGTTCGGGCTGCTCGCTGCTGTCGTGCGGGGGGAGCTCACTCACGGGGACAGTCTACGGACGACGACCGACAGCGGCTCCAGGCGGCTGCCCGGCATGCCGAAGACCCCCGGTGCCTTGGCGACTCCGGGGGCCACGTACGAGAAATCCGCGTACGAGAAACGGGCTCACGCCTGCGGCAACCGCTCCAGCTGTGCCTGGATCCGCGTGATGTCCTCGTCCGCCTTGGCGAGCCGCGTGCGGATCTTCTCCACGACCTGCTCCGGAGCCTTCGCCAGGAACGCCTCGTTGCCCAGCTTGGCCTCGGCCTGCTGGCGCTCCTTCTGCGCGGCGGCCAGGTCCTTGGCGAGCCGCTTGCGCTCGGCGGCGACGTCGATCGTGCCGGACAGGTCCAGCGCGACCGTGGCACCCGCGACCGGCAGGGTGGCCGTGGCGGTGAAGCCGTCGCCCTCCGGCTGGAGGCGGAGCAGCTGGCGGATGGCGGCCCCGTGGGGCGCCAGCGCCGTACCGTCCAGGGCCAAGCGGGCCGGAACCCGCTGGCCCGGCTGCAGTCCCTGGTCGGCGCGGAAACGGCGGACCTCGGTGATCACCGACTGGAGGGTCTCGATCTCCTTCTCGGCGGCCATGTCACGGAAGCCGCCCGGTGCGTCAGCACCAGGAACGAACACAGCCTTCGGCCAGTCCGCGATCACGACCGACTCGCCGCCCGTCAGCGTGGTCCACAGGGTCTCCGTCACGAACGGGACCACCGGGTGCAGCAGCCGCAGCGTGACGTCCAGGACCTCGCCCAGGACCCGCTTGCTGACCTCGGCCGCCTCGCCGCCCGCGTTGAACGTCGTCTTGGACAGTTCGACGTACCAGTCGAAGACCTCGTCCCAGGCGAAGTGGTAGAGCGCCTCGCTGAGCTTGGCGAACTGGAAGTCCTCGTAGTACGCGTCGACCTGGGCGACCGTCTCGTTCAGCCGGGAGAGGATCCAGCGGTCGGTCGCCGACAGCTTCGAGGCCTCGGGCAGCGGGCCCTCGACCGTGGCGCCGTTCATCAGCGCGAAGCGCGTGGCGTTCCAGATCTTGTTGGCGAAGTTGCGGGACGCCTGGACCCAGTCCTCGCCGATCGGGACGTCCGTGCCGGGGTTGGCGCCGCGGGCGAGGGTGAAGCGCAGCGCGTCGGAGCCGTACTTGTCCATCCAGTCGAGCGGGTCGACGACATTGCCGAAGGACTTCGACATCTTCTTGCCGCGCTCGTCGCGGACCAGACCGGTCAGGGCGATGGTCTTGAAGGGAACCTCGCCGTCCATCGCGTACAGGCCGAACATCATCATCCGGGCGACCCAGAAGAAGATGATGTCGTGGCCGGTGAGCAGGACGTCGGTCGAGTAGAACTTCGCGAGGTCCGGCGTCTCCTCCGGCCAGCCCAGCGTGGAGAACGGCCACAGGCCGGAGGAGAACCAGGTGTCCAGGACGTCGGTCTCCTGGGTCCAGCCCTCGCCGGTCGGCGGTTCCTCGTCGGGGCCGACGCAGACGACCTCGCCGTCCGGGCCGTACCAGACGGGGATGCGGTGGCCCCACCACAGCTGGCGTGAGATGCACCAGTCGTGCATGTTGTCGACCCAGTCGAAGTACCGCTTCGACATGTCCTCGGGGTGGATCTGCACCCGGCCGTCGCGGACGGCGTCACCGGCGGCCTGCGCCAGCGGGCCGACCTTGACCCACCACTGCATGGACAGGCGCGGCTCGACGGTGGTCTTGCAGCGCGAGCAGTGGCCGACGGAGTGGAGGTACGGGCGCTTCTCGGAGACGATCCGGCCCTGCGAGCGCAGCGCGGCGACGATGGAGGAGCGCGCCTCGAAACGGTCCAGGCCCTGGAAGGGGCCGTGCGCGGTGATGACCGCCCGCTCGTCCATGACCGTGATCGACTCCAGGCCGTGGCGCTGGCCGATCGCGAAGTCGTTCGGATCGTGGGCCGGGGTGACCTTGACGGCACCCGTGCCGAACTCGGGGTCGACATGGCTGTCGGCGACGACGGGGATGGCACGGTCGGTGAGCGGCAGCTTGATCCGCTTGCCGATCAGGTGCCGGTAGCGCTCGTCGTCGGGGTGAACGGCGACGGCCGTGTCACCGAGCATGGTCTCGGCCCGGGTGGTCGCGACGACGACCGTCTCGTCGCCCTCGCCGTACTTGATGGAGACGAGCTCGCCGTCGTCCTCCTGGTACTCGACCTCGATGTCCGAGATGGCGGTGAGGCAGCGCGGGCACCAGTTGATGATCCGCTCGGCGCGGTAGATCAGCTCGTCCTCGTACAGCCGCTTGAAGATGGTGAGGACGGCCTTGGACAGACCCTCGTCCATGGTGAACCGCTCGCGGTCCCAGTCGACGCCGTCGCCGAGGCGGCGCATCTGGCCGAGGATCCTGCCGCCGTACTCCTCCTTCCACTGCCAGACGCGCTCGACGAACGCCTCACGCCCCAGGTCCTGGCGGGACTTGGCCTCTTCGGCGAGTTGCTGCTCGACCTTGTTCTGCGTGGCGATACCGGCATGGTCCATACCCGGCAGCCACAGCGACTCGTAACCCTGCATGCGCTTGCGGCGCGTGAGGGCGTCCATCAGCGTGTGCTGGAAGGCGTGGCCCAGGTGCAGGCTGCCGGTGACGTTCGGCGGCGGGATGACGATCGTGTACGGAGGCTTCTCGCTCTTCGCGTCGGCGGCGAAGTAACCCCGTTCTACCCAGCGCTCGTACAGCTTCCCCTCTACCTCGGCCGGCGCGTACTGGGTCGGCAGTTCGGTGGTGGGCGCTGTGGGCTGCTGCTGAGCGTTCTCGGTCACGGGGTCAGTTTAGAGGTGTCACGGGTGCGCCCCGAAACTCGATTCTTTCGTAACGGTGCACCCCCTGATGCGCCCCGCACGCCGGGCCTGGGACAGGATGTCAGGAACACATAAGCATCTGGAGGGGAACCCAGAAATGAGCTACAACCAGCCGGGCCCGTACGGCGGGCAGCCCCAGCAGCCCGGACCGTATGGCCAGCAGGGCCCTTACGGCCAGCAGCCGCAGGCTCCGCAGCCCGGCTACGGCCAGCCGCCGCAGGCCCCCCAGCCCGGCTACGGCTACCCCCAGCAGGCTCCGCCCGCCCAACCGGGTTACGGCTACCCGCAGCAGCCCCCGCAGGGTGCCCCGCCCCAGCAGCCGGGCCCTTACGGCCAGCAGCCGCCGTACGGTCAGCAGCCGCCGCCCTACGGCCAGGACCCGTACGGGATGCCGCAGCCGCCGGCTCCCGGTGGCGGCAAGAAGAAGACGGGGATCATCATCGGCGCCGTCGCCGTCGTGGCCGCGATCGGCGTGGGCGTGTACTTCGTGATCGGCGGGGGCGGCGGCGCGGGCGGCATCGAGG
The DNA here is from genome assembly GCF_053591955.1 of Streptomyces sp. NPDC002845. Lineage (NCBI taxonomy): Bacteria > Bacillati > Actinomycetota > Actinomycetes > Kitasatosporales > Streptomycetaceae > Streptomyces > Streptomyces sp. NPDC002845. The sequence goes on from NZ_JBSFUU010000067.1 coordinate 6,550, forward strand.
ACGACGGCGCGCACAAGCTGTCGACGCCGGCGACGGTACTCACCGAGTACAAGCGGGTCACCGATGACGGCGCGAACGCCGGTGACGACTCGGTGGCGGAGCTGGAGAAGAGCGGTGTCGAGGACGGCGAGACCGCGATCGGCGTCTACTCGACGGCCGACCTCAGCGGCTACGACCCCGCCGACCCGAGCACGGCGCCCGACCCGGCCGAGATCGCGACCGCCAAGAGCGTCACGTTCGCCGGTGTCTACGGGAAGATCTCCGACCCGGAGGCGGCCCTGGACACGTTCTTCGCCAACTTCAAGAAGTCGACCGAGGACGGTTCCTCCAGCAGCACCACCGGCGTCGACACCGAGCTGATCGGCGAGCCCGAGGAGGCCGACCTCGACGGCGCGGTCATGAAGTGCCAGGCGGCCAAGGGCACGAACCCGGTGACCAAGCAGGAGAAGACCGACTGGTTCTGCGCGTGGGCCGACTACAGCACCCTCTCCATGGTGTCGCCGGGCAACGCCCTGACGGGCATCAGCAAGGACGTCGCGATCGACATCACCACGAAGCTCCGTGCGGAAGTCCGCGTCAAGGCCTGACATCGAGGCCTGACACCCGCTCAACCGCGCAGGGGCTCCGGTCGGTCGACCGGAGCCCCTGCTGCGTATGTCTCGGTTGTCTCGGTGCGGTGCCTACGCCGTCTTCTGCTCCCCCGGGCCACGGCCCCGCGCGTCCCGCGGGATGAGCGTCGGGTTCACGTTCGAGTGGACGACGTCCGCCGTGATGACGACGCGGGCCACGTCCTTGCGGGACGGGATCTCGTACATCACACCCTGGAGGACCTCTTCCATGATGGCGCGCAGGCCCCGGGCACCGGTCTGGCGCAGGATCGCCTGGTCGGCGATGGCTTCGAGGGCCTCACGCTCGAAGTCCAGCTCCACGCCGTCGAGTTCGAAGAGGCGCTGGTACTGCTTCACGAGCGCGTTGCGCGGCTCGATCAGGATCTGGAGGAGGGCCTCGCGGTCCAGGTTGTGGACGGACGTGATCACCGGCAGACGGCCGATGAACTCCGGGATCATGCCGAACTTGACCAGGTCCTCGGGCATGACGTCCTCGAACCGGTCCTTGGCCTCCAGCTCGCGCTTGGAGTGGATCGTCGCGCCGAAGCCGATGCCCTTCGCGCCGGCCCGGGACTCGATGATCTTCTCCAGGCCCGCGAAGGCGCCGCCCACGATGAACAGGACGTTCGTCGTGTCGATCTGGATGAACTCCTGGTGCGGGTGCTTGCGTCCGCCCTGGGGCGGTACGGAGGCGGTCGTACCCTCCAGGATCTTCAACAGCGCCTGCTGTACGCCCTCGCCGCTCACGTCACGCGTGATGGACGGGTTCTCGCTCTTGCGGGCCACCTTGTCGATCTCGTCGATGTAGATGATCCCGGTCTCGGCCTTCTTGACGTCGTAGTCGGCGGCCTGGATGAGCTTCAGCAGGATGTTCTCGACGTCCTCGCCGACGTACCCCGCCTCCGTCAGCGCCGTCGCGTCGGCGATGGCGAACGGGACGTTCAGCATGCGCGCGAGGGTCTGGGCGAGGAGCGTCTTGCCCGAGCCCGTGGGGCCGAGCAGGAGGATGTTGGACTTCGCCAACTCGATGGCGTCGTCGCGGCCTTGGGCTCCGCCGTTCTCACCGGCCTGGACCCGCTTGTAGTGGTTGTACACCGCGACCGAGAGGGCCTTCTTCGCCGACTCCTGGCCGACGACGTACCCCTCCAGGAACTCGTAGATCTCGCGGGGCTTGGGGAGCTCCTCCCACCTCACCTCGCTCGTCTCCGCGAGTTCTTCCTCGATGATCTCGTTGCAGAGATCGATGCACTCGTCGCAGATATACACACCGGGGCCTGCGATGAGCTTCTTGACCTGCTTCTGGCTCTTGCCGCAGAACGAGCACTTGAGCAGATCGCCGCCGTCACCGATGCGTGCCACGGTGTGCTTCCCCTTCGCCTGGGAGACGCCTGGATCCAGCGGCTCCTGGTGCTGCCTTATGTCCGACGGTACCTTGCCGAGCCCCCGGTTCGGGCCCCCCTTGGCACGGTTCACTTTGACGTGGACCGTGCCAAACCGTGCCAAGGGGCGGCAGATGATACTCCCCCAAGCTCTCGACTTCGCTCAAGCAGGGGGTACCCCTACCCCGTCTCAGCTGACGGAGGCGTTGTTCATCTTGCGGGTGGAGATGATCTGATCGATCAGGCCGTACGCCAGCGCGTCCTCGGCCGTGAGGATCTTGTCGCGCTCGATGTCCTCGCGGATCTTCTCGATCGGCGTGGTGGAGTGCTTGGCCAGCATCTCCTCCAGCTGCGAGCGCATCCGGAGGATTTCGTTGGCGGCGATCTCCAGGTCGGAGACCTGGCCGCGGCCGGTCTCGCTGTACGGCTGGTGGATCAGCACACGGGCGTTCGGCAGGGCCATGCGCTTGCCGGGCGTGCCGGCGGCCAGCAGGATCGCGGCGGCGGAGGCCGCCTGGCCCATGCAGACCGTCTGGACGTCCGGCTTCACGAACTGCATCGTGTCGTAGATGGCCGTGAGCGCGGTGAAGGAGCCGCCGGGGCTGTTGATGTAGACCGAGATGTCACGATCGGGGTCCATCGACTCCAGGCACAGCAGCTGCGCCATGACGTCGTTGGCGGAGGCGTCGTCGATCTGCACACCGAGGAAGATCACGCGCTCCTCGAAGAGCTTCGCGTACGGGTCGTACTCACGGACGCCCTGCGAGGTGCGCTCGACGAAGCGCGGGATGACGTAACGGGACTCTGCCATGGGGCCGGTGTATTCGGCGTGCGTACGCTCGTAGAGGCCGCTGCCGGGGAAGTCGTTCACGATGTCTCCTGAAAAGGGCTGAGGCGGGGGCTGGGGGCTTGCGGGGCGCGGGCCGGACCCGGAAGGCAGGGCGGGAGCCTGCGTGGCTCCTCACGGCTCCTCGTGGCGTCTCGCGGCTCCTCGCGGCTTCTGGCGCCTTCGGAAGTCGGCAACCGCGTGCGCCCCGTGCGCGGGTCCTGGAGCCTGGTACGCCCTTACGAGCCCGCGCCGGTGCCGCCGCCGCCCGGCATTCCGGCGGCCGTGGGCATCACGTCGTCGAGGAGGCCGTACTCCTTGGCCTCGTAGGCGTCGAACCAGCGGTCACGGTCCGAGTCGCGGGTGATCTGCTCGATCGACTGGCCGGTGTGCAGCGACGTGAGCTCGGCCATGCGCCTCTTGGTGTGCAGCAGCCGCTCGGCGTGGATCTTGATGTCCGAGGCCGAGCCGGCCAGGCCGGCGGAGGGCTGGTGGATCAGGATCTCGGCGTTCGGCAGCGCGAAGCGCTTGCCCGGCGTGCCGGCGCTGAGCAGGAACTGGCCCATCGAGGCCGCGAGGCCCATGGCAATGGTCACCACGTCGTTCTTGATGTACTGCATGGTGTCGTAGATCGCCATGCCGGCCGTGATCGAACCGCCGGGGCTGTTGATGTAGAGGTAGATGTCCTTGTCCGGGTCCGCGGCAAGGAGCAGCAGCTGTGCGGTGATCTTGTTCGCGATGTCGTCGTCGACCGGCTGGCCGAGGAAGATGATCCGCTCGTTGAGCAGCCGGTTGTAGACCTGGTCGCCGAGGCCACCACCGATGGAAGGCTCGCCGGCGGCGGAGGGCATCAGATTCGTCACGTATCCACCTGCTCGTCTTACGACGGCGCCGGGCCGTCTGCACGTGTTCTGCTGGGGCCTGGGCTCCATTGCCCGCCCTTTCCGGGGCGGCTCCGGGGACTCCCCTGCCCTCGTATTCATGGACCCTAACGCGCAGGCAGGCGGGTGCCATCCCGGTTCCCGGACTGTTCGCTGTCAGCGCATGCGCTCCGCTGGGTGCGGGTGGGCTGTGCTGGGCCCCGGATGCCTTGTGGCCCTGGGACGCCCGACCGTCAGGGGGCTCCGCCCGGGGCCTCTGCTGGGGGCTGGGGGTGGGTGGGAGTTCGGGTGAGTGGGGTGGTTCGAGTGAGTGGAGTGGTTCGAGTGAGTGGGTGATGGGAGGGGGTGGGTGGTGTCGGTTGTGGGGTGGGTGCGGGTTGTGTGTGGCTGGTCGCGCAGTTCCCCGCGCCCCTGACGGGGCGCGGCTCCAGCCCGGAGTAGCACGATGGGCCCGCGCCAACCCCACGGGCCCATGCCAACCCCACGGGCCCGCGCCTCCCACCTCACCGGCCAGCGCCAAGTTCCTCCAGCTCCGCGCTGAGCCTTTGCAACCCCGGCCAGGCACCATCAGCCCGTCCGGCGCTTGAGGACGAGGCCGCAAGGCCGATCCACCACCCACCGGCCCGCACCATCCCAACCCACCCGCAGACAACCCACCCACCCCGGGGGGCCAGGGGGCGCAGCCCCCCGGGGCCGGGGTCGAAGGGGCGGAGCCCCTGGGGGATGGGACGGGTAGGGGCGGCGGGGGCGAGGATCCTGGGGTCAGGGCCCGCACACCGGTCAGGCTCAGGGCACGCCTACGCCGACGGGCCCCGGGACGCATGTGCGTCCCGGGGCCCGTCGTACAGCTACAGCTGCTCAACCGCCGGAGGCTTACGCCTCGGGCTTCTCCTCGGTGGACTCCGCGGCCTCGGCAGCGGCCTCAGCCGCAGGCTCGGCTTCGGTCTCCGTGGAGGCCTCAGCCGACTCCGTCTCGTCCTCGTCGTCGAGGTCGATGACCTCACCGTTGGTGTCCGTGACCGTGGCGGCCTCGACGACGACGGCCAGGGCCTTGCCCCGGGCGACCTCGCCGACCAGGAGGGGAACCTGGTTGTTCTGGACGACGCTCTGGGCGAACTGGTCGGGAGACATGCCCGAGGAGGCGGCACGGCGCATCAGGTGCTCCGTCAGCTCCTCCTGGTTGACGTTGAGCTTCTCCTCGGAGACAAGCTCGTCGAGGACGAACTGGGTCTTGATGCCCTTGATCGCGGCCTCACGCGTCTCGGTCTCGAACTCCTCCTCGGTCTTGCCCTGGATCTCCAGGTACTTCGCGAGGTCGAGGCCCATCTGACCGAGCTGGTGGTGCTCCAGGTTGTGCTTGCGGGTGTTGATCTCGTCCTCAAGGAGCTTCTCGGGGACGGGCACCTCGACGAGCTCCAGCAGCTTCTCCAGGACGCGCTCCTGGGCCTGCGTGGCCTGGTCGTACTGCTTCATGTTCTCGAGGCGCTTACGGCTGTCCGCCCTGAGCTCCTCAAGCGTGTCGAACTCGGAGGCGAGCTGCGCGAACTCGTCGTCCAGCTCCGGCAGTTCACGCGCGGCGACCTGGGTGACCTTGACGGCGACCTCGGCCTCCTTGCCGGCCGCCGAGCCGCCCTTGAGCTCGGAGGTGAAGGTGGCCTCGCCACCGGCCTCCAGGCCCTTCACGGCGTCGTCGATGCCGTCGAGGAGCTCACCCGAGCCGATGGTGTAGGAGACGCCGCTCGCGACGCCGTCCTCCAGCACCTCGCCGTCGACCTTGGCCTCCAGGTCGATGGTGACGACGTCGCCGTCCTCGGCGGCGCGCTCCACGGGGGACGTCGAGGCGAAGCGCTCACGGAGCTCGTCGACGGCCTTGTCGATGTCCTCGTCGGTGACCTCGACGGCGTCGACCTCGACCTCGATGCCGGAGTAGTCCGGGATCTCGATGGTCGGGCGGACGTCGACCTCGGCGGTGAAGTTCAGCGTCTCGCCGTCCTTCAGCTCCGTGATGTCGACGTCGGGCTGGCCGAGGACGCTGATCTCGGCCTCGTTCACCGCATCGGTGTAGAACTTCGGAAGCGCGTCGTTGACGGCCTCCTCCAGCACGGCGCCACGACCGAAGCGCTGGTCGATGATCCGGGCCGGGATCTTGCCCTTGCGGAAGCCCTTCACCGTGACCTGCTGGTTGATCTTCTTGTACGCCGCGTCGAGGCTGTCCTTGAGCTCCTCGAAGGGCACCTCGACAGTGAGCCGAACCCGAGTCGGGTTCAGGGTCTCCACGGCGCTCTTCACGGTTCGGTCTCCTTGTGGCTGACTTCTTGGGGGTTCTGCTGTGCACCACCGCCGGTTCGAAAAGCGACCCGTCGGAGCTTCAGCGGATTCGCGGCCCTTGAGAGACGTAACAGTGCAGACACACGGGCGCGCAACTTGCATAGTAACCGCAGGCGGTACACGCCCCAAAAAGCGATCTTGGGACGCCGGGCCTTCCCCGGCGGGTTCCGGCTGGTGGTCGGGGTGGCGGGATTTGAACCCACGGCCTTCCGCTCCCAAAGCGGACGCGCTACCAAGCTGCGCCACACCCCGTCTGGTGCGACACGTAGGGTACATGCCCGCAGGCAGTGCGGCTGCCGCATTTCCCGAGCGCCGTCCCGGCCTCCCGCCACGACCGGCAATGGGGTGTGCGGCGAGGGCGTACGACCCGCTACGATGCCTTCTGTGCCGCGGTCGGCTGACCTGCGGCGCGCGCTGTGCGGGCGTAGCTCAATGGTAGAGCCCTAGTCTTCCAAACTAGCTACGCGGGTTCGATTCCCGTCGCCCGCTCCATACGGCCTCCGGCCCGGTTCCTCGGAATCGGGCCGGAGGTTTTTGTGTGGTCAAGGGGCGTCGTGGTCAAGGGGCATCGCTCAACAGGGTGGTCACGTCGACCGCGTACACCGAGTGGACGCCGTACGGGACGTACAGGGCGTCACCGACGAGGGTGAAGGGGGCGCCGCCGATGTCATAGTCGGCCTCGCCGGCGTCGTCGCGGCCCGGCAAGGCTCCCGTGACCTTGCCGGTGCGGCGGTCGAGTGCGGCGAGGCGGCCGCTGTAGGACGCCAGGTAGACGTGGGTGGCGGAGACCAGGGGCGGGCCGGGCTCCTCGACGGTGGAGTTGCCCTCCCAGAGTTCCTCACCGGTCTCGTGCGGATCCGGCGCGACCGCTGTGTCGCCGCTGCCTGTGCCGGTCGCCCAATGGACTCGCCCCGTGTCCGGGTCGATGGCCTGGACCGTGTACCGGTACACGGTGGCACCCGCGTTCTCGGGGCCCTGCTCCGTGATGTCGTCGGCATAGACGAACGCCCTGCCGTCGCGGGTGCCGATGATCGTGCCCTCGCCGAGCCCGAAGGAGCCCGGCGTGGGGTCGACGTGCCGGGACCAGGCCCCCGAGCCGTCGGCGAGGGCGAAGCGTGCGGCCATGAGGTCGTTGCCGGCGCACAGCAGGGACGTACCGGCGGCGGCGCAGCGGCTGAACGAGCCGCCGCCGGCTCCGGGACGCTTCGCCTTCTCGCGCCAAGCCTCGAAGCCCTCCGGGAGGTCACGCGCGGCTGAAGAGTCCTCGTCGGAGATGGCGGCGGCGGTGGCCGTGACTGCGGCGAGCAGAGCGGTGACGGCCGCTCCTGCGATCAGGAGCCGTCGTCGACGGCGGCGGGGGCGCACTCCGTCATCGCCGTCGACGGCGATGTCCGGCTCAGCGGGGGGACCGGCGGGGCGCGGGGCAGGGGGCGTGCCGTTCCGCAGCAGGGTCAGGAGTTCGTCCGGGGTCGGGCGGGACTTGCGGGGCTTGGCCAGGCAGAGCGTGACGAACGGCAGCAACTCGTCGGGTACGCCGTCGAGTCCGGGGTCGCCGTCGACGACGCGGAGTGCCGTCTGGTACGGGCTGGGGGCGTCAAAGGGGCCGCGTCCGGTGGCGGCGTACGCGACGACCGCGCCGAGGGAGAAGATGTCCGAGGCCGGGCCCACGTCCTGCGGGGCCGAGAACTGCTCGGGTGACATGAAGGGCGGGGTGCCCTCCCCCCACTCTCGACTTCGCAGCGGGCGGTACCGCCATCCCGTCCGGTCTGGGTGAGCGCGTCGGCGCTCGCGAACTCGGTGGCCCGGGAGACGCCGAAGTCGATGACGCGGGGCCCGTCCTCGGCAAGCATCACATTGGCCGATTTCAGGTCCCGGTGGACGACTCAGCGCGGTGGATGTCACGGAGAGCTCGACTGGCCCTTGCGCGGGCCCTCACAGCCGGAGAGCCCGCGGCAGGGTCGGCGTTAGGTCCTCGCCGGGTATTTGCAGCTCTCTCCTGCATGAACGCGGGAGACTCTCATCCTGGATCGCTCCGGCGAGTCGGACGGCACTCAGGTCCGCCTGACGACTGCTCTGCCAGCAACCGGGACGGGTCGGAGATCCGTCCAGGACCGCCCGGCAACGTGACTGTCGTCACCAGGCACTGAAAATGCCAGCAATCGGCTGCGCAGCCACACGCCCGTCGAGCGCACGTTCCCTCAAAGGGGTGATGCTCCAAACGAACCCTGGCGGCTCCTCCGGCGAGTCCAGGTCGTGCAGCGCCATGCCGGTACGTTCCTCTGTCCTCTGTCCTCTTGTGCGGGGCGAGCCGGACGGGTACGCCCGGATGTCACACCAACCGGTTCCCGCCGAAACCGACTGGACCGGCCAGACCTGCCAGACCGGCTAGAACTGGATGGAGTTGATGGTCTCCGCTATCGAGTTGAGGAATCTCTGGATGTCGTCGGCCATTCCCGTCGAAGCGAGGAAGAAGCCGAAGAGGACAGCGACGACCGCGGGGCCCGCCTTGAGGTTCCCCCCTCGTAGCAACACCACGAGGATGATCGCCAACAGCAGCACCACTGACAGCGAAATGGCCACAACTGATCACACCCTACGGTCGGTCCACTCTCCCGGCCCGGAGGTGCCGACCCCGCACACCCCCGCCAGAACCATCGTGCCACCAACCCGGCCCCTGTATGCGGCGGGTGACGCAACGTTGGCCGAACCACACGCGGGACCTGCGCGTCCGCAACCACCGCGATCATCTCCCGTACAGCAATTCGAAGGGTCACTCTCGCCGGAATTTCGCCGCACTCATTTCGATGCGCACACATCCCGTTCGCAAGTAATTCGAATTGTCGGCACAAGCACATCGGGGCAGCGGAAGGGGGCATTCCACGGACATTCCAACGGGAGTCACCCGCAGGCGTTATGCACCATTTAGTCGGGATGAAGGGGGACAGAAGTGGGCGTATGAGTTGTGCCTGTGACGGGCCGGGGCAGCGTACGGGCACCCTATGCATGCCGTTGCGAGCCGACGCGGGCCATGCCGTTCCGTGGTCGTCAAGTGCTCAAATCCCGTGCACTCGTGGGCATCAATAGAACATTCACGAGGAGCGTTTTACGGAATCCTGCGGGCGACGCTAGGGTGCCTCAGATGTTCACCGCTGCCACGTCCCCCGCACACGCGGCGCGTGCTCGGATCGTTCCGCCGAGTCACTGGTGGGAGGGTCTGTGACGAACTCGCTGCGACCGCGCGTCCCCGGTCAGGGTGGGCCACGGGCCGCCTCTCGACCGCCAAGTCCGGCTTCCGGCGCGGTCACTGCCTCTGGTGAGGCCACTGCTTCCGGTGCGGCCACTGATTCCGGTTCGGCCACTGATTCCGGTTCGGCCACTGATTCTTGTACGGCCGCCGCTTCTGGTGCGGCCGCTGCTTCTGGTGCGGCCGTCAGACAGCGTGACGCGTTCTTCGACAACGCCAAGTACCTGGCCGTCGTACTCGTCGGGATGGGCCACGTCTGGGAGCCGCTGACCGATCACAGCCGGGCCGCCGAGGCGCTCTACATGTTCGTCTACGCGTTCCACATGCCGGCGTTCATCCTCATCTCCGGCTATTTCTCCCGCAGTTTCGACATGCGCCCCGACCGGCTCAAGCGGCTGATCACCGGCGTCGCCGTCCCGTACGTGCTCTTCGAGACCGCGTACTCCCTCTTCAAGCGCTACGGCGACCACGACCCCAGCCATGAGATCAGCCTGCTCGACCCCTGGTACCTCACCTGGTTCCTGATCGCGCTGTTCGTGTGGCGGATGACGACCCCGTTGTGGAAGATCGTGCGCCGGCCGGTGCCGGTCGCGCTCTGCATCGCCGTACTCGCCTCCGTCTCGCCCGACATCGGTGACGACCTGGACCTGCAACGAGTGCTGCAGTTCCTGCCGTTCTTCGTTGTGGGGCTGTTCATGAAGCCCGAGCACTTCCAGTTGATGCGGCGTCGTGAGGTGCGGATTCTGTCCGTGCCGGTTGTGGTGGGGGCGCTGGCGGTGGCGTACTGGGCGGCGCCGTGGATGAACTCGGCGTGGTTCTACCACCGGGACAGTGCCACGGAGTTGGGGGCGCCGTGGTGGGCCGGGGTCGTGATGACGCTCGCGTTGTTCGGCTGCTCGATGGTCCTCACCGTGTGCTTCTTCTCCTGGGTGCCGCGTCGGACGATGTGGTTCACCGTGTTGGGGGCCGGGACGCTGTACGGGTATCTGCTGCACGGGTTTCTGATTCAGGGGGCGCGGTTCTGGGGGTGGTACGACGAGAACGCGTGGGTGTACCGGCCGGCTGGTGAGATCTTTGTCACCCTGCTTGCGGTCGTCGGTATGACGGTGTTGTGCGCGGTGCCGGTGCGGTGGGTGTTCCGGTTTGCGGTGGAGCCTCGGGTGGAGTGGGCGTTTCGAGTTCGGCAGGATGCGGTGGGGGTGGCTCGGGGGCGGGGCGGGTCGTCGGGCTGAGGGGGCGCGTCTGGGGGGGGCGGGGCGTCTGTGCGTGTCATACGCGTGTTTGTTCTCGCCCCCGCCGCCCCTACCCGTCCCATCCCCAGGGGCTCCGCCCCTTCGACCCCGTTGGGGCTTCGCCCCCGGAATCCCGGTAGGGGGTGGGTTGTGCGGATTGTTGGGGGGCTGCGGGTTGTTTGTGGCTTGTCGCGCCCACGCGGCGGAGCCGCATATCGATACAGCCCCGCGCCCCTCCCCGTGGGCGTCAGCGGAGTGTTGTGAGGCCCTCTCGGCAGATCAGGAGGAGGGCTCGGTCGTCGTTGACGTCTTTGGCTACTGCCTCGATGAGGTGCCAGGCGGCGCCGTGGAAGCCGCCGGGGACGTAGCGGTCGGCTTCGCCGGTCAAGCGGTCTATGCCTTCCACGATGTCGCGGTCGGACGTCTCGACGAGGCCGTCCGTGAAGAGCATCAGGACGTCTCCCGGGCGCAAGGAACCCTTGACGGGGTCGAACTGGGCGCCGTCGTAGACACCGAGGAGTGGGCCCTCGGCGGCCTTCTCCTCCCAGCGGCCGCTGCCGGCGCTGAGTTGGAGGCCCGGAGGGTGACCGGCGGAGAAGAGTTCGTAGTCGCCGGAGTCGAGATCCAGGACGAGGTGGATCGAGGTGGCGAAGCCCTCGTCCCAGTCCTGACGGAGCAAGTAGCCGTTCGCGGCGGGCAGGAACGCGTGCGGCGGGAGGGAGCCGAGGAGGCCGCCGAAGGCGCCGGAGAGCAGCAGCGCCCGCGAGCCCGCGTCCATGCCCTTGCCCGAGACGTCCGTGAGGACGACCTCCAGCGTGCGCCCGCCGTTCGTACGGGCCGCCACGACGAAGTCGCCCGAAAAGGACTGCCCGCCGGCCGGCCGCAGCGCCATCTCCCGGTGCCAACCCATCGGCAATTGCGGCAACTTGCTCTGCACCCGGATGCGTTCACGCAGGTCGAAGAGCATCGTGCCGCCCTTTCGCCAGGGAACGCCCACACGGTTGCGGAACTGGGCGAGCAGCAGACCGAAGAAACCGCAGGCCGCCACGACGAGGACTGTGCCCGGCGTCACCCGGGACGAGCCCTCCGTGTACGGGCCCAGCTGCACGGACTCGATGATCAGCGCGGTCGCCGCGGCCGCGTACAGCCCGAGCAGGCTGGCCGGGCGCAGGAGCAGCCCGCCCGCGACGATCGGCAGGACCAGCGCGGCGGGCGCCACCCACACCGAGTTGATCAACGTGAACGAGGCGATCAGCGGGATCGTCAGCAGCAGACCGACCAGCGCGATCCAGTCGGAGCCGTCGCCCCGGAAGTAGTCGACCGCGGATTTACGCAGGCCGGTGCGGACCCGGTGAACCAACTTCTTCAACCGGGCCGTGAACGTCTCGGCCGCCGCGCGCCGCTCTCGTCCTGCTGCCATTGTTCGGGACCTTATCCATCGGACCAGCTCCTGTGCACGGGAGGTCCCACTTGTCCCCCTTCCGAGGGCCGGTTCACGACGAATCTCACACAGATCTCACACCGAGGGGCAGGATTCGGCCCTTCTGATGTCGACCCAGCGGAAACAGTCGATTCGGTTGATATGAGGGTGAATCGCGATCAACTCGGCGGAAAATCGTTCGCCCGTGCAGAATCGCCCTGCTAGGCATGGCGTATGGCGATTGACTTGCGGGTGCTGCGGCAGGCCGACTGGGACGTCTGGTACGACAACCTCATCCGCGCCTTCGGCGGGGTGCCGGAGTCGGCTGAGGAGCGTGAGCTGTGGGACTCGCTCACGGAGTGCGACCGGTCGATCGGCGCGTGGGACGGCGGCCAATGCGTGGGTACGGCCGGGGCGTTCACCTTCCGGCTCACGGTGCCCGGCGGCGCCTCGGTCCCGGCCGCGGGCGTCACGATGGTGAGCGTCGCGGCCACGCACCGGCGGCGCGGGGTGCTGCGGTCCATGATGCGGCGGCAGTTGGACGATGTCCGTTCCTGGGGCGAGCCCCTCGCCGTACTGACCGCGTCGGAACCCGAGATCTACGGCCGGTTCGGCTACGGCGCCGCCACCCACCAGATCAGCGTCGACGTCGACACCGCCCGCGTACGCCTGTCCGTACCGCCCGGCACCGACGACGTACGCCTGCGGTACGCGGCGCCGGCCGACGTGCTCGACGCGTGCGAGGCGGTGTACGCGCGGCTGGTCCCCCAGCGGCCGGGCATGCTGGCCCGGCGGCCCGGCTGGGAGCGGGTGGCGCTGCTCGACCCGGAGAGCGAGCGGGACGGGGCCTCGCCGTTGCAGTGCGTCGTCGCCGAGCGCGGCGACGAGGTGGTGGGGTATGCCCGGTTCCGCATCAAGCCCGACTGGGACCACACCGGGGCCAGGAGCACGGTCCAGTTGTCGCGGCTCGACGCCCTCGATCCGGCGGCGCACGCGGCGCTGTGGCGGTTCCTCTTCGACCTCGATCTGACCTCCGGGATCCACGCGAGCGCGCGGCCCGTGGACGAGCCGTGGCTGCACATGGTGTCCGACATCCGGCGGTGCGGGGTGCGGGTGCGGGACGGGCTGTACGTACGGCTCGTCGACGTGGGCGCGGCGCTGGAGGCGCGGACGTATCAGGCGCCGGTGGACGTCGTGTTGGAGGTCGAGGACGCGTTCTGTCCCTGGAACGAGGCGCGTCTGCGGCTCAGTGGTGACGCGAAGGGGGCGACCTGTGAGCGGACGGGTGACGCCGCCGATCTCGTCCTGTCCGTACGGGAGTTGGGGGCGGCGTATCTGGGTGGGGTGAGTCTGGCTTCGCTCGCGGCGGCGGGGCTGGTGCGGGAGGTGCGGCAGGGGGCGCTGGCCGAGGCGTCTGTCGCGTTTTCGTCGGCGGTGGCACCGTGGCTGCCGCATGGGTTCTGAGGCGTTCGGGCTGGGTCGGGCTGGGTCGGGCTGCGGGTGGTTTCGGGCTGCTCGGGTAGGCGTTCGGGCTGCGGGAGGTTTCGGGCTGCTCGGGTAGGCGTTCGGGCTGCGGGGGGTGTTCGGGCGCTTGGGCCGGTGGTCGGGCTTCGGGTGTTTCAGAGCTGTTGGCAGATCGGGCACCAGAAGAGGTTGCGGGCGGCGAGGTCGGCGGTGCGGATCTCGTCGCCGCAGATGTGGCAGGGGAGGGTGGCCCTGCGGTAGACGTACACCTCGCCGCCGTGGTCGTCGACGCGAGGTGGGCGGCCCATGGCCTCGGGGGTGTGTTCCGGGCGGACGGTGTCGATGCGGTTGTTGCGTACGCCCTCACGCATCAGCTCGACGAGGTCGGCCCACATCGCCTCCCACTCGCGGGAGTTGATGTCCTTGCCCGGGCGGTAGGGGTCGATGTGGTGGCGGAAGAGGACTTCCGCGCGGTAGACGTTGCCGACGCCCGCGATGACCTTCTGATCCATGAGGAGGGCGGCGATCGTCGTACGGCTGCGGGAGATGCGGCGGTACGCCTGGGCCGGGTCGGCGTCGGGGCGGAGGGGGTCCGGGCCCAGGCGGTCGTGTATGGCCTGCTTCTCGGGGGTGGTGATCAGGGCGCAGGTTGTGGGGCCGCGGAGGTCCACGTACGAGGTGTCGTTGGCGAGGCGGAGGCGGACCGTGTCTGTGGGTGGGGGTGCGGGGGTCTGGCCGAAGTTCACCTTGCCGAAGAGGCCGAGGTGGATGTGGATCCACTCCTCTGTGGCGAAGCGGAGGAACAGGTGCTTGCCGTGGGCTTCCGCCGTGGTGAGTTCCGTGCCGTCCAGGAGGGCGGCGGCGTCCGTGAACTTGCCCTGCGGGCTGGTGACGCGCGCCTTCCGGCCGCCGAAGTGACCGAGGTAGTCCTCGGCCAGGCGGTGGATGGTGTGCCCTTCTGGCATGGGGGTCTCCGGTGTGGGGTGGGGTGGGGTGGGTGCGGCTGGGGGGGTGGGTGCGGCTGGGGGGTGGGTGCGGCTGGGGGGTGGGTGCGGGTGCGTGGATTCTCTCGCCCCCGCCGCCCCTACCCGTCCCATCCCCCAGGGGCTCCGCCCCTTCGACCCCGGCCCCTGGGGGCTGCGCCCCCTGGCCCCCCGGGGTGGGTGGGTTGTCTGCGGGTGGGTGGAGGTTGCTGTGGGTCGGCCTGAACGGCCTCGTCCTCAAACGCCGGACGGGCTGGAGGGGGCCGGGGTGGCTTGGGAGTGTGCTCCTGGGTGGGTGGTGAATCGGCCTTGCGGCCTCGTCCTCAAACGCCGGACAGGCTGAGGGGTGCCGGCCGTGGCTGGATAGGCTCGGCGCGGAGTCGGGGCTTGGCCCGGGATTGGAGAGGCTTGGGGCGAGGTTGGAGAGGCTGGCGCGGGACTGGAGAAGCTGGCGCGGGACTGGAGAAGCTGGCGGGGCTGGAGAGCCTGGCTCGGGCTGATGAGTGCTGGCCCGAGCTGATGAGTGCTGGCCCGGGCTGGAGCCGCGCCCCGTCAGGGGCGCGGGGCTGTATCGATATGCGGCTCCGCCGCGTGGGCGCGACCAGCCACACACAACCCGCAGACACCCCACAACCCACACCACCCACCCCAGGCCAACACCCACGCACCCGCACACCGCCCACCCACTCCAGCCACAGCGGGGGCCGGGGGCGCAGCCCCGGAGGCGAGGGCGAAGGGGCGGCAGCCACGTACGTCATCGACCGGACCCTCGCGCGCACCAGGCGCAGCCCCGGAGGCGGGGGCGAAGGGGCGGCAGCCCCTGGAGGATGGGACGGGTAGGGGCGGCGGGGGCGGAAAAATCCGTTACTGCTACGGGTGGTGTGCCGGAATCGGCGGCAGGTCGCCCGTCGTCTCGTACGCCGACAGCATGTCGATGCGGCGGATGTGACGGGCATCGCCGGAGAACGGCGTGTTGAGGAAGGTCTCGACGAACTTGGTCGCTTCCTCGGTGGTGTGCATACGAGCCCCCACCGCGATCACGTTCGCGTCATTGTGCTCCCGCCCGAGCGACGCAGTCTCCACGCTCCAGGCAAGCGCGGCCCGAACCCCCTCGACCTTGTTCGCGGCGATCTGCTCCCCGTTCCCGGACCCGCCGATGACGACGCCGAGGGCACCGGGCTCGGCGGCCGTACGCTCCGCGGCGCGCAGGCAGAACGGCGGGTAGTCGTCCTGGGCGTCGTAGATGTGGGGTCCGCAGTCGACCGGCTCGTGGCCGGCGGCCTTGAGCCACTCGACGAGGTGATTCTTCAGTTCGTAACCGGCGTGATCGGAGCCGAGGTAGACGCGCATGGCACGAGTGTGACACGCCTGTTTCGCCACGGCCTCTCCGGGTGTCATCCACGAAAACCGCGAGCAATGCCATGCGGACGAAGGAAAAGCTCCGCCGGCGACACAGGTTCCAAGGTTCAAGGACCTCTGCGCCTCACAGTGGCGTAAAGCCCTCCCTGACCTTCTCGTACGCCGGAAGCGAGCGTTCCTCCGTGTCCGGGGGGTACCAGGTACTGATCTCGTACGACATGCCGCCCGCACGGAAGCCGAGCAGCCGGACGTGCCAGAGGCTGCCCTTGGCGGTGACCGTGTACTCCCAGACGACCGCGGGCCAGTCACGGAACCTGGTTTCCTCCAGACGGATCCTGGAGTAGTTCAGGCCCTTGCTTGTGTCCTGCTCCTCCTCGCCCTGCCACTGCGCCAGCAGGTCGCCGCGGGCCGGGGACGCATTGGCCAGGATCTCCTGGCCCGTGTCCGGCGAGGTGTAGTGCACCTCGGCACCACTGTGCGCCACCCGCTTCCAGCCCTTGGGCGGCACCCACGCATACAGCCCGGCCTCCTCCACGGCTCCCGGCGGGAGGCTGGGCGGGCGTGCGGTGCCGGCGACGGTGGGGGACGGACTGGCCTTCGTGCCGGCCGAGCCCGATGGGGAGGACAGCGGAGAAGACGACGGGGACGACGACGGGGACTTGGGCGCGGCCCGGTCCTTGTCGTCGTCCGGTGATCCGCCGGTCGCCGACATGACGAGCGCCGCTACCGCTCCGGCCGCGGCCACTCCGGCGACCGCGGCGAAGCCCATACGGCGCCGGCTGCGCCGCGTACCGGCCGGGGAGGACGGTACGGCGGGACCGAGCAGTTCCCCCGGCGGCATGGGCGCGGGCCGGTGCCGCGTGGGCAGCCCGCTCTCCCCGGCCGCCGGCTGCGGCTGCGGCTGCGGCTGCGGCTGCGGCTGCGGCTGCGGCTGCGGTGGCTGACCGCCGTACGCGGGTTCCGGGTGCTCCACCTGGGGGCCGGGGGCGGGAAAGCCCCTGCCGAGTCCCAACGTCGCGCCTGAGGAGGGGAGTTCGGGGGTGCCCTCGGGGGTGGATTCGGAGGAGGCGTTCTCGGCGTGGGCGGTTGCCGGGCGCTGGGTGGCGGGGAGTTCCTGACCTTGGGGGGCTTCGGCGGCTTCGGCGGCTTCGGCGGCTTCAACGGCTTCGGCGGCGGGCACGGCCGCACGGTTGAGAATCCGGGTGGGTGACCAGTCGGGTTGCGATGCCTCGGGGGCGGCGGACGGCGGCTGCTCGGGTTCGCCCCCTTCAACACCTTCGCCCCCTTCGCCCCCTTCGGATCCATCGGGCTCGTCGGCGTCCGGTATCTCGACCTCCCCGGCCCCCGCAGGCTCGGCAGAATCCCCACCCCCCTCCGCGACCGACCCCAGCGCCTCCGCCAGCTCCTCCAGTCCGGGCCGTACCGAAGGCTCCTTCTCCAGCAGTGCTGCCAGTACGGCCTCCAACTCCCCTGCCCTGGAGGGCAGTTCCGGCTCCTCGTACAGCACGGCGTGCAGCGTGGCCAGGGTCGTGGTGCGGGAGAAGGGGGAGTGGCCGCCGAGGGCCGCGCAGAGGGTGGCGCCGAGGGACCAGAGGTCGGAGGGCGGGCCCTGGGGGCGGCCGGAGACGCGTTCGGGGGCCATGTAGTCGGGGGAGCCGACGAGTATGCCGGCCATGGTCAGGGCCTCGGCGTCCTGGATGGCGGCGATGCCGAAGTCGGTGAGGACGACCCGGTGGTGGCCGGCGCGCTCGACGAGGACGTTGGCCGGCTTGATGTCGCGGTGCAGGACTCCCCCGGCGTGCACCTGGCCGAGCGCGGCCACCAGCTCCAGGCCGATGCGGGCGGCCTCGCGGACGTCGAGCGGGCCGTCCTCGGCGACGAGGTGTTCCAGGGAGCGGCCGTCGACCAGCTCCATGACGATCCACAGCCGTTCGCCCTCGTCCACGACGTCGTAGATGCGCACGACGCCCGGATGGTCGATCCGGGCGGTGGCCCGGGCCTCTCGCAGGGTCCGCTCCCGGCGGGTGCGGGTGTCCTCGGGGTCGAGGCCGTCGATCCGCATTTCCTTGACGGCAACGAGCCGGTCGAGCATTTCGTCGGCGGCCCGCCAGACCCGGCCCATTCCCCCTTGGCCAATGCTTTCGACCAACCGATAACGGCCCGTCACCAGTAATCCCGGAACGCCGCCCCTCGTGATTCCCGGCACCTCCGAGCCCCCTTTCCGCCCTTCAACCCTTCAGCCCTTCCGCACCACCCGTCACAACCCGCTACAGGTGAACCGCGAAGTAGCGTATTCGTCACAACTTCGTGTCGCACCAGCATAGTGCGGAGAAATCTTGTGGTACCTCTTCAAGGACTGCGAATTCAGGGCGCAGCCGTGGGGGCACAAGGGGGATGGAACATGAGTTTGAACAAGAGTTCTCGTCGCGCCGTGAGCGTCGCGGGATTGCTGCTCACCGCATCCTTCTCGGCGGTGATGATCTTCTCCGTCACCGCCGGAGCGGACGACGAGGGGCCGATGAGCGAGAAGGGGGGAAAGGGCATTGACGAAGCACCGGCAGGCATCGAACTGACGACCCTGCTGCCCGAGAAGATCTCGGTCGACAACAGCACCCAGGAAACGGCGATTACTGCCACGGTGAAGAATGGAGGACCCAACGACAGCGGTGAATTCCGACTGCTTGTGATCGGTTTTGAGGGACTCACGGTCAAGGGCGTCGAAGGTTGTTCAGAAATCGCCGAGGGCGATCTGCCCGAAGGTTCGAACAGTGGTTTCTCCTGCCCCATCGACAATCTCGCGGCCGGCGAGTCCAAATCGTACGACGTCGACGCGACCTTCGACGTGAAGCAGAAGGGGCTGATCTGCCTCCCCGTCCAGAACACGGACGGCTCGAAGACGTACTGGCAGCAGGGTCCGGTCCCGTTCGGCTCGAACAACCCCTCGCCGAACGCCCCGACGACCCCGCTGCTCCTCGGCACCGACAACTCCCCAGTCACCCCGGGCGGCGACAGTCCGGAAGGTCCGGAAGGTCCGGAAGAACTGCCCAAGACCGGTCCCGCCGACCGGGTCCTGCCCCTCGGCGCGGCCGGTGCGGCGCTCATCTCGGCGGGCGCGGCGGGCATGTGGTGGTCGTCCCACCGCCGGATCCGGCAGTCCTGACGGCGATCGATTTGACGGATTGACCGAGCGCTTGACCGAGTGCTTGATCGATCGATTGACCGATCGATTGACCGTACGGCGTCTCCGCGGGCCCGAACTCACCGCGGAGGCACCGTCACGTTCCCCCCTCGGACGACTGCGGGCGTGCCGTGCCCGCGACCGTCGGCGGCGGCTGGCCCGTCGTCGGCCGGCGCTCCTCCGGCAGCCGGGTCTCGCCGCCCGGATCGATCGCGGTGACGATCATGACGGCGGCCACTGCGGCCGTCACGATCAGTACGAGGGCAACGAGGAGCCTCGGTCGCCAGTCGGGCGGCGGCTGTTCCGCCGGGTCGGGGGCCAGTGCCACCGGGGTCAGGTACGCCACGATCTCGTCGAGGCCCGGCCGCGCCGCCGGGTCCTTGGCCAGCATCCGCCGCAGCAGCGGGGTCAACGGGCAGGTATCGCCGGGCAGTTCGGGCTCGTCGTACACAATCGCGAGGAGTGTCTCGGCGGTGGAGCCACGGGCGAACGGGGAGCGGCCGGTCAGGGCCGTGCAGAGGGTGGCGCCGAGGGCCCACAGGTCGGCGGCGGGTCCGGTGGGGTGGCTGGTGGCGCGCTCGGGCGGGATGTACTCCGGGGAGCCGATGAGGACGCCGGCGGCGGTCAGGGGGCGGGCGTCCTGGAGGGCGGCGATCCCGAAGTCGGTGAGCACGACCCGGCCGCCCGGGCCGAGGAGTACGTTGCCGGGCTTGATGTCGCGGTGCAGGACCCCGGCCGCGTGCACCCGACGCAGCGCCTCGGCGAGCGCGACCCCGACGCGCGCCGTCTCGCGTACGCCGAGCGGACCGTCCTCGTGGACGACCTTCTCCAGGGAGGGGGCGTCGACGAGTTCCATGACGATCCAGAGCCGGCCGGCCTCCTCGGCGACGTCGTAGACCCGTACGACATTGGGGTGGTCGATGCGCGCGCTGGCCCGCGCCTCGCGCAGCGCGCGTTCACGCCGGGTCTGCGGGTCCTCTTCCTCGGCGGGGCCGTCGAGCCACAGTTCCTTGACCGCGACGGGCCGGTCCAGGATCTCGTCGGTCGCGCGCCAGACCCGTCCCATGCCGCCCTGCCCGACAGGTTCCGCAAGGCGGTAGCGGCTCGCGATCCGCATCCGCGAACACCTCCAACCTCCTTCCATGACAACACAGTTCGCCCCGGTTTGAGAGAGGGGTGTCCGCGTGGCAAAACCGCTGGAGGGAGGCCGGAGAGAGAGCGGAGGGAGAGCGGAGGGAGATCGAAGGGAGAACGGAGGGAGATCGAATGAAGGCTCGGGAACCGCAGCCTCAGCGCTTGAGCAGCTTCCACGCGGTCGGCAGCGCGCCCATCGCCAGCGCGGCCTTGAGGGCGTCGCCGATCAGGAACGGAGTGAGGCCGGCCGCGATGGCGGCGGTCAGGGACAGGTCGGCGGCAAGGGCCAGGTAGGGCACGCCGATCGCGTAGATGATCACCTCGCCGACGAGCATCGTGCCCGCCATGCGCGGCACCGAGCGGTCGCCGCCGCGCCGGGCGAGGGCGCCGACGACGGTCGCGGCGAGGAGGAGGCCGATGATGTAGCCGAAGGACGGGGCGGCGTAGCCCGAGCTGCCGCCGGCGAACCACGGCACCCCGGCCATACCGGCGAGCGCGTACAGGGCGAGGGAGAGGAAGCCGCGTCCGGCGCCGAGGGCGGTGCCGACGAGCAGGGCCGCGAAGGTCTGCCCGGTCACCGGCACCGGGGAGCCCGGTACGGGCACGGCGAGCTGGGCGGCCAGGCCGGTGAGCGCGGCGCCGCCGGCCACGAGGGCGATGTCCCGCACGCGGGAGGCGGGAAGCAGGTCGGCGAGGACCTGGCCGGTGCGGGCGGGGACGGCAACGGTGCTCATGGGGACTCCGCGGGAGGGCAGCTGGGCGGTTCGGGACACGGTGACGCTATACCGGCGCCCATGAGCCGATCACCATCAGCGCTCGACAAAGGGTGGAGCGCGCGCTTGGTGTGCTCCATACAAAGGTCCCCGGATACACCTGGGGCGGCGTGACCCTTGTCACTTGGGGTGGGTCCGTTTTGCACACAAGGGTGAGGTGGACAGAGACTGTGGGATCTCGCCAAACCGCGAGCCTGCCCAATCTCAAGTACAGCCTGCCCAATCTCAAGTACAAGCAATGGACACCCCGCGCTCATGTCTCGGACCTCGCTCGACACCACCCCCGTCGAGGAACCCCCCGCCACCCCTGCCCTGTCCCACGGCCTCAAGCAGCGCCACCTGTCGATGATCGCCCTCGGCGGCGTGATCGGCGCGGGCCTGTTCGTCGGTTCCGGGGCGGGCATCGCCGCGGCCGGGCCGTCGATCGTCCTCGCGTACGCCGCCTCCGGTCTCCTCGTCATGCTGGTGATGCGGATGCTCGGCGAGATGTCGGCCGCGTATCCCTCGTCGGGCTCGTTCTCGGCGCACGCCGAGCGGGCGCTCGGGCCGTGGGCGGGCTTCACGGCGGGCTGGTCCTTCTGGGTGCTGCTCTGCACGGCCGTGGGCCTGGAGGGCATCGGCGCCGCGAAGATCGTGACCGGCTGGCTGCCGGGGACGCCGGAGTGGGCCTGGGTGGCCCTCTTCATGGTGGCGTTCCTCGCCACGAACCTGGCCGCGGTGAAGAACTTCGGTGAGTTCGAGTTCTGGTTCGCGGCACTGAAGGTGGGCGCGATCACCCTCTTCCTGGCGCTGGGCGTGCTGGCCATCGCCGGGGTACTGCCCAGCACCGACGCACCCGGCCTGACGAACCTCACCGGCGAGGGCGGCTTCCTCCCGAACGGCACCGAGGGCCTGGTCATCGGCCTGCTCGCGTCGATTTTCGCGTACGGCGGCCTGGAGACCGTGACCATCGCGGCGGCCGAGTCGGAGAACCCGGTACGGGGCGTGGCGAGCGCGGTACGTACGGCGATGTGGCGCATCGCGCTCTTCTACATCGGCTCCATGGCGGTCATCGTCACCCTCGTCCCGTGGGACTCGAAGGCCGTCGTCGAGAAGGGCCCGTACGTCGCCGCCCTGGAGCACCTGGGCATCCCCGGCGCCGGACAGCTGATGAACGTGGTCGTCCTGGTCGCCCTGCTCTCCGCGATGAACGCCAACATCTACGGCTCCTCGCGCATCGCGTACTCGCTGGTGGAGCGGGGCCAGGGCCCGAAGGCCGTCGGGCGCGTGTCGGGCGGGGTGCCGAGGATCGCGGTCCTGGCGTCCTGCGTCTTCGGTTTCGTGTGCGTGGCGCTCAGCTACTGGCGCCCCGATGACGTCTTCCCCTGGCTGCTCAACGTGATCGGCGCGGTGATCCTCGTCGTCTGGATCTTCATCGCCGTCTCGCAGCTGCTCCTCCGTCGTCGGCTGGAGCGCGAGGCCCCCGAGAAGCTCGTCGTGCGCATGTGGGCGTTCCCCGTGCTGACGTGGGTGGCGCTGGCGGGGATGGTCGCGGTGTTCGTGCTGATGGCCCGGGAGCCGGACACGCGGGTGCAGTTGTACTCGACGGGCGGGATGACAGTGGTCCTGGCAGCGGTCGGGTACGCGTGGCAGCGGGCGCGCGCACGCCACTGACGTCGCCGGTCACAGGGCCCTCGCACGGAGGACGGACGGTTTCGTGCGAGGGCCCTTTTGCGTGTCCGAGCACGCGTACCTCATCCTCTTGCTGCTAGCCTGCACTTGCAAGCTCTTTGCAATAAGAGGTCGGAGGGGACCCTTCATGCCCGTCTACACACTCCCTGAACTGCCGTACGACTACTCCGCGCCAACTCACCCTTCAGAGTGACCACACCCCGTTCCGACCCACGCCATGCACCAGGCCCGTAGCGTTCGACACGGAGGGTCAATGACCCGCCCGGCGGCCGGGAGGGTCGTCGCCGGACGGACCTGAGCGCCGTCAGACTCCCCGGAGCGATCCAGGGGAGAGCCTCCGGCCGATGGCGGGAGAGAACTCCAACTCCAGTACCGGAACCAACTACTGGATGACCGGAAACGGTGGCGACGAGCCGGAGCGCCGAGCGACTTCGGCTCCTTCGTCCTGCGACCGCGCACTCCACGATCAGTCGGGACTCGGGTGAGGCCTCCTCGGCGGGCGAACCACTTGGCTTGCGCCCCGCCGTCCAGGATGTCCGCTCCTCCAACACATGTCGGTCGACGGCAGCCCTGAATCACGCGTTCGACGTCCTGAGCACGCCCCACTCGGCGAAAACCAGAAGGTCGACTTCATCGAGGCCATGTGGCAGGTCGTCAACTGGCAGGACGTGGCCCGGCGTTACGCGGCCGCCAGGTCCCGCACGGATGTGTTGCTGCTGGCCCCCTGAGGGACGAACAAGGCGTCCTGCTCGTGATCGTCTTCTCACCGTTCACCGGGCAGGCGGTTGAAAGGAAGACCCCCGCGAGGACGTGACTCGCGGGGGTCTTCCGGCATGAGGGACAGCAGTCGCGCGGGGGTGGTGTTGGAGCGTTCCGGCATGCGCGTGGCGCGTGGTGCCTTCCGGTGCGGCGGACTCCGGGTGAAAGTGACGGGATGCCGACGCCCAAGCTGCTGTCCTGCCAGACCTGCCGGACCACCGAGGTCCACACCCCGCTGACCCCGACGCAGAAGGTCTGGCTGCGCGGAGAGACCGGGGAGAAGTACGTCGAGCAGTACTTCATGTGCGCCAAGGACCGCCCCGACGGCACCCCTTGCCGCAACCTCCGCACCTACCTGACCGAGAAGCGGTTCAGGAGGCCGTTGCGGATGCCGGACGAGGTCGACTGAGGCGGCGGCGAGCGGGCCGGTGCGGCATCCCGGCCGCCCCACCCGCACACGCCCTACAGGTTGCTGAAGTCCGGCCCCAGCGTCCTCGTCCTCTTGATCTCGTAGAAGCCCGGAACAGAAGCCACCAGCAAGGTCCCGTCCCAGAGCTTCGCCGCCTCCTCGCCCTTGGGGGCGGGGGTGACGACGGGGCCGAAGAAGGCGATCTGGTTGCCGTCGGCGCCGGGGACGGCGATGACGGGGGTGCCGACGTCCTGGCCGACCTTGTCGATGCCCTCCTTGTGGGAGGCGCGCAGCTGGGGCTCGTAGGGGGTGCCGTCCCAGTGGTCCATGAGGGAGTCGGGGAGGCCGACCTCCTTGACGGCGGCGGCGACGACCTCCTTCTCGATGCCCTCGCCCTGGTTGTGGACGCGCGTGCCGATCGCGGTGTAGAGGTCGCCGAGCACCTCGGCCCCGTGCTCCTCCTGGGCGGCGATGACGACCCGGACCGGCCCCCACGCCTTGGTCTCAAGCAGCTCTCGGTACTCCTCGGGGAGCTCGTCGATCTTGTCCTCGTTGAGGACCGCGAGGCTCATCAGGTGCCAGCGCACCTCGATGTCGCGGACCTTCTCCACCTCCAGGACCCACCGGGAGGTCATCCAGGCCCAGGGGCACAGCGGGTCGAACCAGAAGTCGACGGGGGTCTTGGCGGAGGTCTGCTCGGACATGCTTCTCCTTGGATCTTGAATATTGAACCTTGAAATACAGCCTTTCCGGCGGCAACAACAGCACCGACCCACTCCATTCCCGACTCCCGTGCGTCAGGGGTGCATGGCAGGATCGGCCCTGTTCACGCCCGTACAGGACACCCCGTACAGGGCGTCCACACGCAAAACCCCCATACGACACCAGAGGGAGCGCCGCCCGTGCCCGGTGAGAATCTGTCCCGAGACGAGGCCCAGGAGCGGGCCGCACTGCTGTCCGTCGACGGGTACGAGGTCTCCCTCGACCTGCGCTCCGCCGTCGGCGACTCCGGCGGCGAGCCGCGCACCTTCCGCTCGGTGACCACGATCCGCTTCCGCTGCGCCGACCCGGGCGCCACGAGCTTCGCCGACCTGGTCGCGCCGGGCGTCACCGCGGTCAGCCTCAACGGCAAGGACCTCGACCCCAGCGAGGTCTTCGACGGGTCGCGCGTCCTGCTGGAGGACCTCGCCGCCGACAACGAACTGATCGTCGACGCCCGGTGCGCCTACTCCCGCACCGGCGAGGGCATGCACCGCTTCGTCGACCCCGAGGACGGCGAGGTCTACCTCTACACGCAGTACGAGCCGGCCGACTCCCGCCGCGTCTTCGCGGGCTTCGAGCAGCCGGACCTCAAGGCCCCCTTCCGCTTCGAGGTCCGGGCTCCGGAGGGGTGGGTCGTGTGGAGCAACGGGGCCGGTGAACTCACCGACGGGGTCTGGCGGTTCGCGGAAACGAAGCCGATCTCGACGTACATCACAGCGGTGGCGGCGGGCCCGTACCACTACGTCACGGACACGTACGAGCGGGTCTTCGAGGACGGTACGAAGCTGGAGATCCCCCTCGGCGCCATGTGCCGCAAGGGTCTCGCGCCGTACTTCGACGCCGACGACGTCTTCCTCGTCACCAAGCAGGGCCTGGACTTCTTCCACGACCACTTCGACTACCCGTACCCGTTCGGGAAGTACGACCAGGCGTTCGTGCCCGAGTACAACCTCGGCGCGATGGAGAACCCGGGGCTCGTCACGTTCCGCGAGGAGTTCATCTTCCGGGGCAAGGTGACGCAGGCGTCGTACGAACGGCGGGCGAACGTCATCCTGCACGAGATGGCGCACATGTGGTTCGGCGACCTGGTGACCATGGTGTGGTGGGACGACCTGTGGCTCAAGGAGTCCTTCGCCGACTTCATGGGCTCCTTCTCCCTCGTCGGGGCGACCCGTTTCACCAACGGCTGGATCACCTTCGCCAACAACCGCAAGGCATGGGCGTACCGCGCCGACCAGCTGCCCTCCACGCACCCCGTCACGGCCGACATCCGCGACCTGGAGGACGCCAAGCTCAACTTCGACGGGATCACGTACGCCAAGGGGGCGTCCGTGCTCAAGCAGTTGGTGGCGTACGTCGGTCAGGACGCCTTCCTGGAGGGCGCGCGCCGCTACTTCAAGCGCAACGCGTACGGCAATACGCGCCTCGGCGACCTGCTGTCGGCGCTGGAGGAGACCTCGGGGCGCGACCTTGCGGCCTGGTCGCGGGCCTGGCTGCAGACCGCCGGGGTCAACTCCCTCACCCCGCAGGTGCTGTTGAGCCCGGAGGGCCGCGTCGACGAGCTGGCCGTCCTCCAGGTGGCTCCCGAGTCCCACCCCGAACTGCGGCCGCACCGCGTGGCGATCGGGCTGTACCGGCGTGCGGACGGGGGCGCGCTGGAGCGTTACGCGGGCGCCGAGGTGGACATCGACGGCCCGCGGACGATCGTCGCCGAGCTGGCCGGTGCCGAGGCCCCCGAGCTGGTGCTCGTCAACGACGAGGACCTGACGTACTGCAAGATCCGTTTCGACGAGGGCTCGCTGGCGACGCTGCGCGAACACCTGGGGGACATCTCGGACCCCCTCGCGCGGGCGCTGTGCTGGTCGGCCCTGTGGAACCTGACCCGGGACGCACTGCTGCCGGCCCGCGACTTCGTCGACCTGGTGCTGCGCTTCGCCGGGCGCGAGTCCGACATCGGGGTCCTGCAGATGCTGCACGCGTGGGTGAACTCGGCGCTCACGTACTACGCGGCGCCCAAGTGGCGGCCGACGGGCGAACGGCTCCTCGCGGAGGGCGCGTTGAAGGAGTTCCGCCTCGCCGAGCCCGGCAGCCAGCACCAGCTGACCTGGGCGCGCTTCTTCGCGGCGGTGGCGACCAGCGAGTCCGATCTCCTGCTGCTGCAGGGCCTGTTGGAGGGTACGGCGCGGATCGAGGGACTGGAGGTGGACCAGGAACTGCGCTGGGCGCTCCTGGAGCCGCTGACCGCGCACGGGGTGGCCGACGAGTCCGTCCTGGCCGCCGAGCTGGACCGCGACGACACGGCATCCGGCAAGCGCCACCAGGTCCGCTGCCTGGCCGCCCGCCCCTCCGCCGCGGTCAAGGCCCAGGCCTGGGCCCGGGTCGTGGAGTCCGACACCCTCTCCAACGCCCTCGTCGAGGCCACCATCTCGGGCTTCACCCAGTCGTCCCAGCGGGAGCTGACGGCGCCGTACGCCACCAAGTACTTCGAGGCGATCGAGCGGGTGTGGGCCGAGCGGTCCATCCAGATCGCGATGGATGTGGTGCGGGGACTGTTCCCCTCCCTCCAGGACTCACCGGAGACCCTGGCCGCGACGGACACCTGGCTCTCGGCCCACGAGTCGGCTCCGCCGGCGCTGCGGAGGCTGGTACTGGAGGCGCGGGACGACCTGGCGCGGGCGCTCAGGGGGCAGGAGTGTGACGCGGCGGCGGGGTGAGCCGGAGGAGAAGGGCGCCGGCGCCCTTCTCCTCTTCGCTCCTCTTCGACGGCTCCACCGGTACCGTCATCGGCCGTTACGAAATACCGGTATTCAGAGCCGTAACCCTCCCCCACCCCCATCCGGACCAGCCACTATCGGCACTCGAACACCCGTACTTTAGGGCGGGATTGTCCGGATTTGCCGACGGGCGTGTAACAGCGGTTAAAGAGCGGATCGGACGCGGGAATTGGCGGGTCATGAACCACAACTCCCCGCTCTCCCCCCACCCCCTCCGCCGCGTCTCCGACGCCCACCGCCGCGTGCTGACGGCGGCGCAGCTGCGCGCACACGGCGTGGCCCCCGCCGAGACGAACGAGCAGTGCCGCCCCGGTGGCCCCTGGCAGCAGATCCTGCCCGGCGTGTACCTGCTCCACCCGGGCCCGCCCACCTCCGAGGAACGCCTCCACGCGGTGCTGTCGTACGCGGCCCGGCTCCGCGAGCCGAGCGGCGGGGTGCCGGTGCAGCCGGACGCCGACGCGCCGGACGCCCCGTGCCGCTACTCGGACGCGGTGATCACGGGCCTGGCCGCCCTGACCCTGCACGGCTTCTCGTCGACTCCCCCGATCCCCTCCCTGGACACGATCGACGTCCTGGTCCCGCGCCTGCGCCGCCTGCGCTCGACGGGCTGCGCCCGCATCGTCCGTACGACGTCCCTCCCGGCACCGACGCACATCACCGGCCTGCCCGTCGCCCCGGTCCCGAGGGCCCTGGCGGACGCCGTGGCCGAGCTGACCGACGCCGGCTCTGTACGCCGTCTGCTGACGGAGGCGGTACGCGGCGGCCACACCGAACCGGCGGCGGTCGTACGGGAGTTGACGCAGGCCCGCCTCCTGAGCCGCCCGCATGTCGTGGACGCCGTGGACTCCCTGATCGCGGAGGGCCGGGCGATCGCCGAGGACCACCTGTACCGCATGGTCAGCGAGTACGGCCTCCCCGACCCGGTGTGGAACGTGGACCTCCGCATCCCCGGCGGCCCGCACCTCGGAGGCCTCGACGCCTACTGGCCCGAGCAGGCGGTGGCCCTGGAGCTGGACACCCGCGCCCCGCGCCAGGACGACGACGCCCTCTGGTCCGAGTACGCCCGCAAGCGCGAGCACCTGGAGCGGCTCGGCATCACGGTCGTCCACATCACCCCGAAGAAGCTCCGCGAGTCCCTGGAACAGCAGGCAACGGTCGTCCGTACGGCGCTGATGGCTGCGGCCGACCGCGAGCCGGCCGCGTATGTCGTGGTGCTGCCCCGGTAGTGACGGACCGGGAATAGGCATCAGGAGGGGAGAGGAGGGGCCGCCGGGCCTTGCACCGGGCGGCCCCTCCTCGTGCGGTCGGCCAGCCTGAGCACCCGATCCTGCACGGACCTGTACGGACGGACAGGCCGGCTGCCCGACCGTCAACGGTGACGTGACCGTCGGGTCCGCCCGCTTCAGTGAGACGACCGAGCGGGGCAAGGCCAGGCAATTGGCACCTTTGGCTCACTGCCAGGCCTCCTGACCAGGGCCCCTCCCCGCCACAGGTGATCCAAACCTTCCAATTGATGACCCTGACCGCCCCGACCGCCCCGACCGCCCCGACAGGCCTCGGGTCACACCCCTCACCCCGCCACCCACTCACCGCAAGCCGCCGAACCGGCCCGGCACACTCGCCGAACCGGCTACGCCCCACCCCACCGGCCGCACGCCGCCAAACCCACCCGGCGTGCAGGCGAAGTGCGATCGCGTCCCCGCCCCCCACTCCCCCGCAGGCGCTGAGCCGACCCGACGCACGCCGAACGCCTGCCGCGCCCTCACCGACGACTCCCCCGCAGCCGCTGAGCCCACCCGGCGTGCAGGCGAGACGCAACCGCGTCCGTCAACCCCGGCCCGCGACGCAGCCCACCCGCCCCGCAAGCCAACCTGGGCCCCCGCTCCTCCCCCGGCCGCCCGCTCGCTTCCAACCCGTGCTGGAGCGGTCCGGGTCAAGGGTGGCCCGGAGGGCCATCGGCGCAGCCGACGCGGAACGCAGCGCAGCGGAGTGCAGCGGAGTGCAGCGGAGTGCAGCGGAGTGCAGCGGAGTGCAGCGGAGTGCAGCGGAGTGCAGCGCCCTTGAGGCGGACCGCGGAAGCACGACACTGGCCAAGAAGCGGGCGGACCCGACGGTCACGTCATGGCTGACGGTTGGGCAGGAGACTCAGGTCGCGTGAGGCGGGCGCGGACCGTCTTGCCGACGTCCGCGCGCAGGAACCAGTCGAGCTCGGCGGCGATCCCGGAGACGACGAGGAGACCCCGGCCGTCCTCAGCACCAGGCTCGGCGGCGACCTCCGGGAACACCCGCAACGGGTCGGACACGTCGATGAGCAGCCCGCCGTCCTCCAACTCGGCCAGCCGCAGCCAGAGTTCGTGTCCGGTCACCTTGGCGTGCCGTACGGCGTTGGCGACCAGCTCGGAGGTGACCAGTACGGCGTCGTCGATGTCTCCGGTCCACATCCACATGGTGAGCCGGCGGCGGACGTGGAGGCGGGCGAGGCGGACGCTGCGGAGGGTCATGGGGTAGCCCATGGACCAGTCGTGGGTGAGGAGGGCGGGGGGCATTGGGGGGTCCCTTCAGTTGGGTGATGTCCAACTAGGGTGTTCAGCCTGCTGGAGGCCCACAATCGAACATGCCCTGAATATTCAGTCTCGGCAAAAGTGGACTATGCCCGAATCTGCACAATTGGCTGCACGCAGAGAACACGGGGTGCCACACTCGGCGCAGAACGACCAGCAACACGTACTGCGGCACAAAGGTGGTGCACATGGCAGCGAAGCGCGGGCGCACGGCACAGCGACTCGAACTCGGCTTGCAACTACGTCAGTTGCGCGAGAACTGCGACGCGGGTGACCGGGGAGTCGGGCTCACCCGCAAGCAGGCGGTCCAGGGACTGCGTATCTCGGAGGCATCTCTGCAGCGGATCGAGACGGGGTCCCTGAACTTCCGTTACGTGGGTGACCTCCGGAGACTGCTGGCCAAGTACGGCATCACCGACGAGGACGTCATCGAGTCGCTGATCAACCTCAACCGGGAGTCCAACCAGCAGGATTGGCTGACCCAGTACCGAGGGCTCATGCCTGCGGGGATGCCCGGCTTCGTCGGGCTGGAGCCGGAAGCCCAGTCCATGAAGGCGTACCACCCGACGCTGGTGTACGGCCTGCTTCAGACCAAGCGCTACGCGCGAGCCGTGCACGAGGTGCAGAAGCCGATCGAGGAGTACACGACGGAGTTCATCCGAAGTAACGTGGAGCTGCGGATGAAGCGCCAGGAGATTCTCACCCGGGACAGCCCCGTCAAGCTGCACGTCATCCTGGGGGAGGCAGCCCTGCGGTATCCGATCGGGGGCACCGATGTCATGCGCGAGCAGTTCGCGCGGATCGAGGAGTTGTCGGGGTGGGACCACGTCACCGTCCAGGTGCTGCCGTTCCGCCCGAGCTACCGCTCCATCAACGACTTCGCGATCCTCGACTTCGGCAACGAGCTGCCGCCCCGTGTCCAGGCAGACAGCGGCTGGGGATCGGTCTCCACCTCGGACAAGCCCCGTGAGGTCGACCGGTTCACCCGCCGGTTCGACGCCATGACAGCATCGGCACTGCCTCCCGAGGACACCCCCGACTTCCTGCACCGACTAGAACGAGAGCTGTAGACCATGCACCCGCGCCTCACCGCTCCTGAACTCGCCCCTGAGCACGCCTGGTTCAAGTCGTCCTACAGCGACGCGGGCCAGAACTGCGTAGAGGTCACCCGCGCGGCCCCGGGAGGGATCGGCATCCGCGACTCCAAGACCCCCACCGGCCCCGCCCTCCTCGTACCCCCCACGGCGTGGTCGGCCTTCCTCACCCACGTACGAGACTGAGCCCGCCCAGCGTCGTGAACGACGCCGTTGGCGAGGGAATGTGACACTCTCCGCCCAAGTGTCACATTCCCTCAGCAGACGAGCTCCGCTCGGTCAGGACGCGGAAACGGCTTCCTCCCGGAGCTTGGCCAGTACGGACAGCCTGTCCTCGGCGTGGATCCTCTGTGTCGTGGTCCGGTCCGGGTAACAGCGGGTGAACATCGAGGTGAAGTGGCTGCCGTAGTGGAGGGATTCACTGTCGTCCGTGCTGCCGAGCGGACGGGCCACGGCCTGGAAGCTTGGCTCGTGGAAGTACGCGAAGGCGTACCGTTCCCTGTCGGCGAGCTTCACCTTGTGCGGTGTGGAGAGCAGTTCCCCGTCGGTGATGAGCTGGAAGATGTCGCCGGGGAACACGGTGAAGGTGTGCGGTACCGGCTCGACGTAGATCCACCTGTCGTCGTCCTCGTACACGCCCCCGGCGCTCTCTTCGGGCAGCCAGTTGCGGTTGCGGCGCTCGCCTTCGACGGGGGGCCGGATGTGCAGGGCCTGTCCGACCTCGTCCTGGGTGGCGATGACCAGCAGGCCGTAGTCGGTGTGGGCGCCGATGCCGCGGTCGCTGTCGGCCGACGCGGCAGGAAAGCGCAGTACCCGCATGTGGTGCCATCCGTCGTCGGTCAGACGGGTTAACGCGTCGATGTCCTGGCCGAGTCCGAGCGCGGTGAGCTGGAGGATCCGGTGTCCGACGTGGCCGGACTGCTCCATGTAGGCGTTGATGGCGTGCCGGTACTGCTGGTCGGGCCAGGGTACGGGGCCGTGGCAGGGCCAGTTTTCGCTGACCCGGGCGTCCTCAAGGGGGACATCCTTGGTGACGGTGAAGATCTCTGATCCGTCCTGGATGCCGTCGGTCACCTCTTCACCGGAGGCGACGTAGCCGCTGTAGGTGAGGTCGCTGATGTGCTTGGCCTTGTCAGCGAGAGGCTTGGAGAAGAATCTCTTGCTCGCCGCGTAGGCATTGGCGACCACGGTTTCCTGTGCGGGCTCGATGGCGACCTGATAAATGCCGTCCCGCTGCCAGGCTTCGATCATCTGCCGTCCGAGCTGGATGTCTTGAGGCGTTCCGGTGACGGCCTGTGGGATACGGAATGTTTCGAGGGTGGTCAACTGAACTCCGTTGCGGTCGTGCGAGGTCGCCCGACGATCTGGGGCGATGCCGGTCGCGTGGTCAGGTCGGTGAGGACGTAGACGTTCCGCTTCGTCCCGCGCCCCAGGTAAGCAACATCGCGAAGCAACCACCAGGGTCAAATGTCCCGGCAACAGAGGGCACAAGAAGGGAGAGGGGCCACCCGGCCTGCGGGCCACCCGACCCGCAGGCGCCTCCCCCTCCCCTCCTCTACCTCCTGGCTCTGCTATGTGCAGAACTCCGCTTCCACCACTGCCTCCGTGTCCCCCGACCAGTCCCCGTTGAAGTTGAACGACAGCGAGTGGCGGCCGTCGGGTGTCGTGACGGACTCCGAGATGGAGCCGTGGATGCCGCCGCCGTGGCCCCAGACCGTGGTCCCGCAGCTCAGCTTGCGCTCGATGAGGCCGAGGCCGTAACCCGCGCCCGGGAATGCGTCGACCTTGATGGTGGTCTTCATCTCGGAGAGCTGCTTCTCCGGCAAGAGCTTGCCCTTCAGCAGGGCCGTGTAGAAGCGGTTCAGGTCGGCCGGGTTGGAGATCATGTCGCCGGCCGCGTAGGCGAGGGACGGGTTCAGCTCCGTCACGTCGTACGTCGGGCCCGTGGTCGATTCCGCCAGCTTGCCGTAGGCGCGGCTGCTGGGCCGGGGGAGCTTCGGGTGGGTGCCGGGGACCGACGTGGCGTGGAGGCGCAGGGGGTCGATGATGCGGTGGCGGACCTCGTCGCCGTAGGCGTTGCCCGTCGCCTTCTCGATCACCATGCCCGCCAGGACGTAGTTCGTGTTCGAGTAGTTCCAGTCGGTGCCCGGGGTGAAGTCCGGCTCGTGGGCCATGGCGATCTTCACCAACTGCTCGGGCGTCAGCGTGTCGTAGCGGTGTTTGAAGAAGCCGTCCTTCAGGAAGTACGTGCGGCCGAACGTCTCGTCGCTCGTGTAGTCGAAGATTCCGCTGGTGTGGTTGAGGAGTTGACGGAGGGTGACCTTGCGGCCGTCGTGGCCGTTGCCGCGGACGACGCCCGGGAGCCACTTCTCCACCTTGTCGTCGAGCGAGAGCCGCCCCTCGGCCTCCAGCTGGAGCAGGACCGTCGCCACGAACGTCTTCGTGATGCTGCCGACGCGGTAGCGGTCGTGGGCGCTGCGCGGCTTGCCCGTCTTGAGGTTGCCCACGCCGGACGTGGCCTTCCAGATGCCGTGGGTGTCCTTCGCCTGGGCGGCGACGCCGGGGACGCCGTCCTTCACGGCGGCGTCCATGGCCTCCCGGGTCGCGCTGTGGTCGGACCCGGCTGCTCCTGGCTGTGCTGCCACCGCCGGAGCGGCCATGGCCGTTGCCGCCGCCAGAGCGATCGCCGCCACCAGGCCCGTACGCATGCGAACTGACATGTTTCCCCCTTCATGCGAAATCATGCGACTTCATGAACCTTCATGCACCTTCGTCCAGGGTGCGATCGGTTCGAAGGGAGGGACCTTGTGGGACTACGCCAGGGTTGCTCTTCTCTACGGCAGTTGAGCCCTTTTCAGCCCTTTCGGAGTACCAGCTCCGTGTTGCGGTCCCCCGCTTCGCCCGCCAGGGTGTCGCGGCGGCCGGGGGCGTTGAAGGAGACCTCGCGGTACAGGGCCGCCAGGCCCGTCTGGGACAGATCAGCGAAGTCCGTCGTGTGTGGGGCCGCCGACTCGATCAGGGTCGTGAAGAGGGAGATCGTGCCGTCCTTGTTGTCCACCAGCTCGATGACACGGGCGAGTTGGGGGAAGTCGATGTGCGAGGCCGTCGAGATCTCCCAGAAGGAGCCGCCGCTCGCGGAGGAGTGCGGGGTGATGCGGTTGCGGTGGCTGTGGCCGTTGACCCAGGCGAGAACGTTGCGGTGGCGGGCGAGGAGGGCGAGGACCTCGTCACCGCCGTGGCGGGACTCCTCCGGGCGGGACGGGTCGGGGTTCAGGTTGCGCATGGTGCGGCTGGTGTGGTGGCTGAAGACGATGGCGTACGAGGCCTTGTTCGCACTCAGCGTCCGGTCCAGCCACTTCAACTGCGCCGTGCCCAGCGAACCCTCGTAGTGCCCGCCCGGGTCCGTGGAGTCGAGGCTGATGCCGATCACGTCGTCGGCGATGCGGAAGGTGTAGTACTGGGTGCCCTCCTCCACGTTCGCCGCCGAGTAGCCGTGGCCCACCGGGCCGGGTCCCGTGTGCGCCGGGTCGAGGTGGGCCTTGAGGTACTCCAGAGGGGTGAAGGGGGCGCGGGCCTCGTCCGGGGTCACCGAACGCATCGCGCGGGCCTGGGACTTGAGCAGCGCCTTCCAGTCGGCGCCCTTGGGGTCGCCGCCCTCCCTGACGTTGTCCCAGATCGCCTTGCCGAGCTGTTGGTCCAGGGTCATCAGCTTGCGGCCGCCCACGGCGAACTCGGCGAAGTAGGAGTCGCCGGGGGCGTAGCAGCCGCCGGGGAGGGAGTCGTGGTTGCCGACCGTGCAGTACCAGGGGACGTTGAGGCCGGGGCTGTTCACCTCACGGATCGCGGCGGTCAGGTAGCCGTCGATGTGCGGGAAGCCAAGCTGCTTGTCGGCGTCGCGCAGGGTCTCCTCCGGCTGCCAGTACAACGGCAGGCCGCTGTTCTGGACGCCCTCGTAGGCGTGCGGGTCACCGGAGTTGGGGGTGATCCGGCCGCCGCTCATCACCTTCAGGAACCAGTCCAGCTCCGTCTTGGAGTTGTTGTCGGTGTTGTCGCCGGTCGTCATCACGAAGTGGAGCGGGGAGCCGGTGACGGGGGCTCCCCGCAGCGCGTTGACCCGTTCGACGAGCGAGACCGCGCCGGCCACCGACAGCGCCTCCTGCGGGCGCCAGGAGCTGGCGGTCTGGGCGCGCAAGTACTCGTACCGCAAGGGATGCTGGACGTCCACCACGTGCAGGTCGGTGAACTGCACGAAGGAGGCCAGCGCCGTACGGCGGTTCTCGCGGCCGGACTTGGGGTCCGCCAGGTCGCCGCGGACGACCCGGTTCCAGACGGGGCCGTCGCCGAGGCGCCGGTAGCCGCCGGTGCCACGGGGCGCCGCGACCGAGGCGAGCGTCGTGCCTCGGGTGTACGGGGTGAGCGGCGCGGCCGGGGCCTCGCGGGAGGTCAGGGAGACGGCGGACTCGTCCGAGGGCGCGGCGTGGGCGTCCGCGTCCGGGCGCAGGGCGAAGCCGACGCCCACCGAGAGGCCCACGGCGCCGGTGGCGGCGAGGAAGGCCCGGCGGTCCGGAGCGGTGACGGCGGCGGCAGCGGTTGCGGCGGTGGCGGCGGCGGCGGCGACAGAGCGTGTGCGCGACATGGCGCGATCTCCCCGAGTGCGAACGCATCAGCAGTGGTCGCGGGGGTCTGGCATACGGACACCCCGCTCGTACTGGATCGTTGGCAGCGGGGGTGACCTGGACGTTAACGCGGCGGCAACGGGCAGCGCCGATCACCGTACGTGGATCTTGGACCACCCTGCGCGTTCGCGAAGCCTTTCCGGATGGAAGGAGGGCGGTCACTCCCCGTTCATCCGACGGGGTATGGCACCCAACTCCTCCTGCTCCGTATCCACACCTACTCCGCGATATGCCCGGAGGACGGCCGCTCCCGCCACAGCGCCAGCCCCACGTCCACGAGCGGCACCCGGTCGAGCGACGGCACGGTGTCCAGCGGGTGCCAGGCCGCCATGTCCGTCGAGCCGTCCGTCTCGTGGCGCAGTTCGCCGCCGTTGATCCGGATCTCGTAGACGATCCGTACGCCGTGGAAGTCGGCGGTGCCGAGGCGGCGCGCGTAGTGGCGCTTGATGGAGTCGATGCCGAGGAGGGTCAGCGGCTCGACCTCGTATCCGGTCTCCTCGTCCACCTCGCGGACGACCGTGTCGTACGGATCCTCCCCGTGGTCCATGCCGCCGCCGGGCAGGGTCCACCGCTTGCTGCCGTCCCTGGCGACCCAGCGGGCCAGCAACAGGTGCTCGTCCCGTACGCAGACGCCGTACGCCGCCACCCTCAACTCCTCGCGCATGCGGAGACGTTACACAGACCTCCGACCTGCACACGGGGTGAATCGGTGATCAATGGGGCCGAAGCGGGAATCAGTTGGCCGACGTTGGGCAATATGCTCTGATATGGCACGCATTCAGGATCTGCCGTCGCCGCGTCGTCGTCGCCATGCCATCGCCACGCCATCGTCATGCCATCGCCACGTCGTCTTCACGATCCGTCGCCGCCATGTCGTCCCCCTGCCGCCGCCATCTCGTATGGCGGGATTTCCCTATGGTTGCCCTCTCGTCCCGGTCAACCCTCCCCAAACATCAGTCCCTTTGATAGAGCTAGCGATCAGCCGCGTTCTCACAGCGGACTCTTACTAACTACATACAAGGGATGTCGATGACCTCCACCCCCCAGCACACCCCGATCTCGGGTGCGAGACGCGTGGCCCGAGTTGCCGTGGCCGCGGGCCTTGTGGCCGCGCTCTGCGCGGCAGGGCCGATACCGGTGGCCTTCGCCGCGGACGGCTCGGCCCCCGCGACCCCGGCCGACGGCGGCGTCAAGTCCGCCCACGACAAGCTCGGTTCGGACGACGCCGGCCTGCTCGCCGAGGCCAAGGCCGACGGTGACAAGACCGTCACGATGATGATCGCCACCGCGCCGGGGCAGACCGAGAAGGTCGCCGAGCAGTTGGACACGGTCAACGGCGGACTGGTCGGCATGACCGACGACAAGCTCGGCTACGTCCGGGCCACCGTCCCGACCTCCCGGGCGGACAAGGCCCTCACGGCGGCGCAGAAGCTGTCCTCCGTCCATGCGATCGACCTCAAGCAGGAGATCAAGCTCGACGACCCGGTGCCGGACGGCACGGACGCCAAGGGCTCGGCGGGCACGGGAGCGGGCGGGGGCGCGGGATACGCGGCGCCCAACAGGAAGACGCCCGCCGCGAACCCGTACAACCCGTCCTTCGAGACCGGCGCGGTCTCCTTCGTGGAGGACCACCCGAAGTACGACGGCCGCGGCGTGACCATCGGCATCCTGGATTCCGGGATCGACCTCGCGCACCCCGCGCTGCAGAAGACCACCACCGGTGAGCGCAAGATCGTCGACTGGGTGACGGCCACCGACCCGGTGTCCGACCGGGACGGCACCTGGCTGCGGATGAGCGACGCGGCGACCGGCCCGGTGTTCACCGCCGCCGGCGAGACCTGGACGGCGCCCGCGGGCGAGTTCAAGTTCCGTACGTTCGCGGAGTCGGCGACCACCGGCGGCGACATGGCCGGTGACCTGAACCGGGACGGCGACACGACCGACGTGTGGGGCGTGCTGTACGACGCGGCCACCGGCACGGCCCGGGTCGACCTGAACGACAACAACGACTTCACCGACGACGAGGCGATGAAGCCGTACAAGGACGGCTTCCAGGTCGGCTACTTCGGCACCGACGACCCGGACACGGCGATCGCCGAGCGCATCCCCTTCGTGATCGAGGTCCGCGAGGACGTCACCTACAACGGGGCCGGTGACAAGGCGGACTACGTCAGCATCGGTGTCATCGAGGGCAGCCACGGCACGCACGTCGCCGGTATCACCGCCGCCAACAGCCTCTTCGGCGGCCGTATGAACGGCGCGGCGCCCGGCGCCAAGCTGGTCTCCTCGCGTGCCTGCACCTGGAGCGGCGGCTGCACCAACATCGCGCTCACCGAGGGCATGATCGACCTCGTCACCAAGCGCGGCGTCGACATCGTCAACATGTCGATCGGCGGTCTGCCCCCGCTGAACGACGGCAACAACGCCCGTGCCCAGCTCTACACGCGGCTCATCGACGAGTACGGCGTCCAGCTGGTGATCTCCGCGGGCAACGACGGCCCCGGCACCAACACCATCGGCGACCCCGGTCTCGCCGACAAGGTCCTCTCCGTCGGCGCCTCCGTCTCCAGGGAGACCTGGGCCGCCAACTACGGCTCGGTCGTGAAGAAGAAGTACGACCTGTTCCCCTTCTCCTCGCGCGGCCCGCGTGAGGACGGCGGCTTCGCCCCGACCATCACCGCTCCGGGCGCGGCCATCAACACCACCCAGACCTGGGCCCCCGGCGGCCCTGTCGCCGAAGCGGGTTACGACCTGCCGCCCGGCTACAGCATGCTCAACGGCACCTCGATGTCCTCCCCGCAGGCCGCGGGCGCGAGCGCGCTGCTGCTGTCCGCCGCCAAGCAGCGGAACATCGAGCTCTCCCCGCTCACCCTGCGCACCGCGCTGACCAGCACCGCGCGCAAGATCAAGGGCGTTCAGGCGCATGAGCAGGGCGCCGGTCTGATGCGTATCGTGCAGGCCTGGGACGCCATCAAGGACGGCGCCACCGCCCACGACTACACGGTGAAGGCCCCGGTCGACACCGCGATCGACCAGTTCCTGGCGACTCCGGGCTTCGGCACCGGCCTCTACGACCGCGAGGGCGGTCTCAAGGTCAAGCAGAAGAAGACGTACGAGGTGACCATCACCCGTACCTCCGGCCCCGACCGCCCGATCGAGCACGAGCTCGACTGGAAGTACAACGACCGCACCTTCCGCCTCCTCGGCGACGACGAGATCGACCTGCCGCTGAACAAGCCGGTCACCGTCAAGGTCCAGGCCAGGGCGAAGACCGCGGGCGTGCACAGCGCGATCCTGGAGCTCGACGACGAGGACACCGAGGGCGTGGACCGGCAGATCCTCGCCACGGTCGTCGTCTCGCACGAGCTGGCGAAGCCGTCGTACGCCTTCTCCGCCGACTCCTCCGTGCAGCGCAACAGCAGCAAGTCGTACTTCGTGACGGTGCCGGAGGGTGCGAAGACCCTGGAGGTCGCGCTCGGCGGGCTGAAGGAGCTGAGCCAGACGCGGTTCATCTCCGTCCACCCGTACGGCATCAATGTCGAGGACAACTCGACGATCTACTGCTACCCGCACTACTCGCGGCCCGACCTCCCCAACACCTGCCGTCCCGACCTGCGGACCTACACCGATCCGCTGCCGGGCGTCTGGGAGATCGAGGTCGAGTCGCGGCGCACCTCGCCCGACCTCCACAACCCCTACACCCTGGACGTGTCGGTCCTCGGCACCTCCTTCGACCCGGCGGTGACCACCGTCCCCGAGGCGACGATCGGCACCCCGGTCGCCGCCGAGTGGACCGTGACCAACGACTTCGCCGCGCTTGAGGGCAAGCTGGAGGGCGGCTCGCTGGGTTCGACCGTGCTGGACACGCCGGCCATCGGCCACCACGAGATCCAGACCAGGACCGTCGAGGTTCCGGCGGGCGTGGAGCGGCTGGACGTCTCCATCGGCGGGGTCTCCGACCCGGGTGCCGACCTCGACCTGTTCGTGGTCAAGGACGGCGTGACGGTCGGTCAGTCCGCGGACGGCGACTCGGAGGAGTCGGTCAGCCTGACCAAGCCCGCCGCCGGTACGTACACCGTCCGCATCGAGGGCTACGACGTCCCGGCCGGCTCGACGACGTACGACTACCAGGACGTCTACTTCGCCCCCGGCCTTGGCTCGGTGAACGTCGGCTCCGACACGACGGTCAGCCTCGCGAGCGGTGCCTCCGCGAAGGTCTCCGCCGAGGTCCTGGTCCAGGCGGCCGCTCCGGAGGGGCGGCAGTTCTTCGGCGAGGTCCGGCTGATCAACGCGCGCGGGACCGCGGCTGGGCTGGGGACGGTCGTGATCGAGAAGGTCACTGACTGACGGTGGTCGCCGGTTGACGGTCGTCGTTGCCCGACGGTCTTCGTTGCCTGACGGCCGTCACCGGCTGACCGTGATCCAGTGAAATGCCGTGCCGGTCCGGGTCCGTTGAGGCCCGGGCCGGCACGGCGGCGGACAAGGAGCGGGGACACCCCCGTGGCACCCGCCCCTTGTCCCGGCTGTCGGGCAAGGGACAGGTCCACCCCCGTGGGACCCGTCCCTTGCCGCGTTTCTCCCCCGCCAGGCGTTCCCTTCGGCTGCGCCAACCCACGTTCAGAGGTGGGCGGTTGAAGAGAACCGGAGGAAGCGGAACCCCCTGTTCGCTTCCCGGCGTCTTAGACATTAGGCCGCTGCGCGGCCCCCGAGCAGCCCTGTCGCCTGGCACCCGGTGGCCATGACCGGGTGTTGCCAGCGGGGCGCCCTGCGAGGGCCGCGTATTTCATCACGGGGCTCGAACGGATGATCGGGTACCGTCGGCCCACGTGACCTGACCTGATCCGACCTGACCGGTCACCGACCTCGCAGGGGGACCCATGCTGGAGACCATCGGTATCGACAAACCGACCCACGAGGTCTACCGGGCCCTGCTGCTGAACCCTTCCTGGACCCTGGAGGACATCGCCCGGGAGACCGGTCTCGTCACCGCCGAGGTCCGCGCGGCGCTCGACCGGCTCACCCAGCTGTCCCTGCTGCATGAGGCCGCCGACCACCAGTTCGTTCCCGTCAGCCCCGAAGTCGTCCTCTCTCCGCTGCTGTCGCGGAGGGAGGCCGAACTCGACGAGCAGCGGGCCCGCCTGTCCCGGGAACGCGCCGCGCTGGCCGCCCTCGCCTCCGAGTACGCCTCCCACTCCGCGCACCGCGCCGACAGCGGGGTGGAGCGGCTGGAAGGCGTCGACGCGGTCCGGGTCCGGCTGATGGAACTCGCTCACCGGGCCGGCGTCGAGGTGCGCACCTTCGTGCCCGGCGGGGCGCTCAGCGCGGCGGCGCTCGAAGCGGGGCGGCCGCTCGACGAGCAGAACCTCGCGCGCGGGGTCCGGATGCGGACCGTATACCTGGACAGCGTCCGCAACGACACCGCGACCGTCGAGTACGCCACGTGGCTCGCCTCCGTCGGCGGCGAGACGCGCACGGTCCCCACGCTGCCCATGCGCATGATCCTGTGCGACCACACGGCGGCCGTGATCCCCATCGACGCCGAGGACAGCCGGCAGGGGGCCCTGCTGATCCGCTACCCCAGCATGGTGCGGGCGCTGGAGGAGCTCTTCGACGTGGTGTGGGAGAGGGCGGTACCCCTCGGTACGGCACCGCAGGACGTCCCCGAGGACGCGCCCAGCGACCGTGAGGCGGCCCTGCTCAAGATGCTGGCGGCGGGCCTGACCGACGAGGGCATCGCCCGCAAGATGGGCGTCTCCCTGCGTACGGTCCGCCGCAACACGGCGGATCTGCAGAAACGTCTCGGTGTGCAGAGCCGGTTCCAGGCGGGAGCGGAGGCGGTGCGGCGGGGGTGGTTGTGACGGGGTGGCTGTGACGGGAGTGACTGGGGGGAGGTGAGGCGGGTGGCCGCTCCCTGCCATGACCGGGGGATGACACACGTCGGGCGGAGGGCCGGACCGGTCCCTTGCCTAGGGTCGGGCGGGTGTACGCAGTCAAGGTCGTCCTCCAGCCTTCGCCCGACGCCGTCTTCACCGACGGCCCCGGACCTCCACCGCTGCTCAACGCGCGGGAGGTGCCCCCAGCGGCCATGCCCAGTGACCGGCGGCTCGACGAGATCGCCCGGTACACCCGGATCGCCCCGCAGCCGGGCATCGCCCACGTCACTCTGGCCCGGTGGGGCGCACATCTGGTAGGCATGACCTTCGTCGAGGCCCCGAACCTGGACGAGGCCCTGCTGCGGGCCCAGTACGGCTGGGACCGGTGGCTGAGCCTGCCTGGCCTGCTGCCGGACTGGGTGCTCGGCGACTGCCGGGCCGACCCCTATCTGAGCGCCGGCGGGTATCTGAGCCTCCACGGGAGCGTCCGGCCGCCGTGCTAGAGCCACTCGGGCCGCTCCCGGGTCACCGGAGCCCAGGGCTGGCATGAGAGTGCCATGTCCGCCAGAGGCCACCGGGGATGTGCTGACAGGGGCCTGAACGACCCGCATGATCGTCATCGGCGCACGCTCCACGATCGGTAGACCAGTAGACCAGTTGCGCCAGGAACGAAGGATTGCAGAGGCACAGGATGAGACACATCACCGGGCGAGCCGTCAGGACCGCCATCGGCACCGTGGCAGCCCTCGCGACACTGGCACTGCCGCTGGTCCTCGGCACCGCCCACACCGCGCCCTCGGACGGCACGTCCTCCGTACGGGCCATTGAGCTGGATTCTCTCGACCCCACGTATCCCAACCCGGAGAAGCCCGGCGACGACACCGGCAGCTGGGTCTGGGACACGTGGGACTAGGAGGGTGCTGAAGATCTTGGCCGGATCAGCGAGCGGCGGCTGGTGCGTGCAGCTGCAAGGCGCCGGGATGCCCTCGTAGCGGAGCTACCAGGGCATTTCGGCAACGCGGCTGGGGGTCCCCCCACGCCCTTAAGGCAGTGGGGGAGCGCGTGCCAGGCGTCGGGAGCCCGGCCAAGATCTTCAGCGCCCTCCTAGGCCACCCGTAGGCGCGCCCGTACAGTTCGGACGGCGTACAGAGGCGCAGAGAGCACGGGGGGACAAGGAGATACGGGGGACACAGGGGACACGGGGAAGATGGGCGGGCGTCCGCGCGGGGCGCCCGCCCCTTTCGTGTGCCCGGGTGAGCTCTCGCCCCGCGCGGAGTGCCTTACTCACTCACGTGTCTGAACTCACTCGCATGTCCGGACTCACTCACATGTCTGATCGCTCGCCATCGGGAGCGCATCGAGGATCCCGGCTCGGTCATACTCGATCTGCTGCTCGTCGTTGGCCCACATGTCGGGCGTGGCCATGTCGGGAGGGAAGCCGAGCAGGGCGTGGTCGCCCTCGTGGAGGCGTGGGTCGGTGCTCCGGTCCATGACGAAGACGATCTCGTCCTCGCCCTTGTCCGGCTTGTAGTAGCGCTCCACATCGAGGGTGATCCGGTTCTGCTCCGTGTTGGGCACCGGTTCGACCTCCGCGACGGTGCCCTCGACGATGAGCCGGGCACAGGCGACGTACCCCGTCATGGAGCTCTTCGACGCGTCCTCGCGGTCTCCCTGCCGGCCGGAGGCTTCGTCCTGGGCGGCGCCGCTGTCGGCGGACATCGAGCCGCCTCCGCTCTGCGCCACGAGCCAGCCCATGCCGATGATCAACGTGGCCACGACGGCGGCGGCGAGCGTGCCGAAGCCGACGGCCGCGATTCCGGGGCCACGGCGTCGCTTGCGCTTGGGGGCACGGAGACGGATGGGCTCGGTGGACTCGGTGGACTCGGTGGACTCGGTGAGCTTCGGGGCGGGGGTTGGATCCGGGGCCTCGGCTTGAACAGGGTCCTCTGCCGCGGCGACGGTCTCCGCCGGGGTCGGCCCGTTCGCCAGTGTGTCCCCGAGCAGGGTCAACTGCTCGCGCAGCAGCGCCACGTCGGCGACCGCCGCGCGGTGCTCCGCCGCGAATCCGGCGTCGTCCAGGGCGCCCTCGGGCAGCGGTTCGTCCGTGATCGCGGCCATGAGCGCGTCGATGCCACCGCCGTGCCCGGCGCTGTCGTACCGGTCGGGCACGGCACCGTCGTACTGGGCGCCGTCGTACTCGCCGCCGCGCCGGCTGTTGTCCTGGGCGGCCACGTCACACCACCTCGTCCTCGTGCAGGCGGGCGCGCAGGGCGCGGACCGCCGAGTGGAGCCTGCTCTTGACCGTGCCCTCGGGTATGCCGAGTTCCTCGGCGATCCCGCGCACCGGCAGGTCGGCGTAGAAACGCAGCACGAGGACCTGGCGCTGGGCGTCGGGCAGTTCGTCCAGGCCACGGGTGACGGCCAGCGAGAGCACGCTGGAGTCCTCGCCGGAGGGGTGCTCCAACTGGCGCAGCGAGGCGAGCCGTTCGCCGAGCCGCTCCTGCCGGCGCTTGGCCCGGTGCCAGTCCATCGCCAGGTTGGAGGCGACGACCGCCGCCCACGCGGACACGTCCCGCGGCGCCTCGCGTCCGCTCGCCGCCCGCTCCAGGAGCCGCAGCCGGACCTGCTGCACCCCGTCCGGCAGGTCCGACTGCGGTACCCCGCCGAGCGCGAGCACCGCCCGCACCCGTCTCTCCTGGGCCGCGTCCAGCGGGTCGTCCACCCCCTCGTCCCGCCGGGCCTTTCTGCGCAGCACAGACACCCCTCCCCTCGCCGCGTTTCCTCTATGACGCCGGGGGCGGCCAAAACGTTCGGCTCGCGTCCGGCCTGTTCGGTTCGGCCCGTCTCCGCGCACCCGGCAGAAGACATACGTCAGAGGCGTACGTCACACCGCCGCGTGCGACCCGGGGCAGCGGGCAGGCACGGAACAGCACAGCTTGCGGCACGGGGCACCCGTGGGATGAATTCCTGCAGCTCAGCAGGGGTGGGCGCCGGACAACCGCGAGCGGTGCCGATGCCGAGGCGTCCCATTCCCCGGGCGGCCGTGGCAAACAATTGGACAGGCGGACCAGTGCGGACCGCATGATGGAAACACCTCGGCCATGCACAACACACGCACAACGCACAGTACGTACGCACACCACGTAGAGGGAGTCACCGTGAGGGTCGGAATCGTCGGAGCCACCGGTCAGGTCGGCACGGTCATGCGCAGGATCCTCGCGGAGCGCGACTTCCCGATGGACG
Organism: Streptomyces sp. NPDC002845; assembly: GCF_053591955.1. NCBI lineage: Bacteria > Bacillati > Actinomycetota > Actinomycetes > Kitasatosporales > Streptomycetaceae > Streptomyces > Streptomyces sp. NPDC002845. The sequence goes on from NZ_JBSFUU010000067.1 coordinate 51,181, forward strand.
AGCTGCGCCTGTTCGCCTCGGCCCGCTCGGCGGGGACGGTCCTCGACGGTGTGACGGTGGAGGACGCGGCCACGGCCGACTACTCGGGCCTCGACATCGTCCTCTTCTCCGCGGGCGGCGCGACGTCCACGGCGCTGGCCGAGAAGGCCGCCTCCCAGGGCGCGGTCGTCATCGACAACTCCTCCGCGTGGCGCCGTGACCCGGAGGTGCCCCTCGTGGTCTCCGAGGTGAACCCGCACGCCGTCGCCGACCGGCCCAAGGGCATCATCGCCAACCCGAACTGCACGACGATGGCCGCGATGCCGGTGCTGAAGCCGTTGCACGAGGAGGCGGGGCTGGAGGCGGTCGTCGTCGCGACGTACCAGGCGGTTTCCGGGTCCGGTCTCGCGGGCGTCGCCGAGCTGCACGGCCAGACGCAGAAGGTGGTGGCCGACGCGGACCGGCTGACCCATGACGGGGAGGCGCTCGACTTCCCCGAGCCGCAGGTCTACAAGCGGCCGATCGCCTTCAACGTGGTTCCGCTGGCGGGCTCGATCGTGGACGACGGTCTGAACGAGACCGACGAGGAGCAGAAGCTCCGCAACGAGTCCCGCAAGATCCTGGAGATCCCGGAGCTCCGGGTGTCCGGCACATGCGTCCGCGTCCCGGTTTTCTCCGGGCACTCCCTCCAGGTCAACGCCCGCTTTGCGCGTCCGCTGTCCGTGGAGCGCGCGACGGAGCTCCTCGCCGGGGCGCCCGGGGTCGCTCTCTCCGACATCCCGACCCCCCTCCAGGCCGCGGGCAAGGACCTCTCCTACGTCGGCCGCATCCGCCACGACGAGACCGTCGACCACGGCCTCGCCCTCTTCATCTCCAACGACAACCTCCGCAAGGGCGCGGCCCTCAACGCCGTCCAGATCGCGGAACTGGTAGCCGCGGAACTGAAGGGCTGAGCTTTCGGGGGCGTGTGCGGCGGGAGGTGGGGACGTGTTTCCTCGCCCCCGCCGCCCCTGCGCCCGCACCCCCGTTCACCGGCGAGAAAACGGACATCGCGTTCGGCATGGGTCCCGTGGAAGGATGGCGCAACCCACACATAACGAGGAGATGACCGCGTGCCTGGCACAAACCTGACTCGCGAAGAGGCGCAGCAGCGGGCGAAGCTGCTCACCGTTGACTCGTACGAGATCGATCTCGACCTCTCCGGCGCGCAGGAGGGCGGTACCTACCGGTCCGTGACCACGGTGCGCTTCGATGTCGCCGAAAACGGCGCGGAGTCCTTCATCGACCTGGTCGCCCCGACCGTCCACGAGGCCACCCTCAACGGCGACCCGCTCGACCCGGACACGGTCTTCCAGGACTCGCGGATCGCCTTGCCGGGACTTCTGGAGGGGCGGAACGTCCTGCGGGTCGTCGCGGACTGCGCGTACACGAACACCGGTGAGGGCCTCCACCGGTTCGTCGACCCCGTCGACCAGCAGGCGTATCTGTACACGCAGTTCGAGGTCCCGGACGCCCGCCGCGTGTTCGCGAGTTTCGAGCAGCCCGACCTGAAGGCCACGTTCCAGTTCACCGTGCGCGCGCCGGAGGGCTGGACCGTCATCTCCAACTCGCCCACGCCCGAGCCCAAGGACAACGTCTGGGAGTTCGAGCCGACGCCGAGGATCTCGACGTACATCACGGCGCTGATCGTCGGGCCGTACCACTCCGTCCACAGTGTGTACGAGAAGGACGGGCAGACCGTTCCGCTGGGCATCTACTGCCGGCCCTCCCTCGCCGAGTTCCTGGACTCGGACGCGATCTTCGAGGTCACGCGGCAGGGCTTCGACTGGTTCCAGGAGAAGTTCGACTACGCGTACCCGTTCAAGAAGTACGACCAGCTGTTCGTGCCGGAGTTCAACGCGGGCGCGATGGAGAACGCCGGTGCGGTGACGATCCGGGACCAGTACGTGTTCCGGTCGAAGGTGACGGACGCCGCGTACGAGACGCGGGCCTCCACGATCCTGCACGAGCTGGCCCACATGTGGTTCGGCGACCTGGTCACCATGGAGTGGTGGAACGACCTGTGGCTGAACGAGTCGTTCGCCACCTACGCCGAGGCCGCCTGCCAGGCCTACGCCCCGCAGTCGCGCTGGCCGCACTCCTGGACGACGTTCGCCAACCAGATGAAGACCTGGGCCTACCGCCAGGACCAGCTCCCCTCCACGCACCCGATCATGGCCGAGATCCGCGACCTGGACGACGTGCTCGTCAACTTCGACGGGATCACGTACGCCAAGGGCGCCTCCGTTCTCAAGCAGCTCGTCGCGTACGTCGGTATGGACGAGTTCTTCCGGGGCGTGCAGGCGTACTTCAAGCGCCACGCCTACGGCAACACCCGTCTCTCCGACCTCCTCGGCGCCCTGGAGGAGACCTCCGGGCGTGACCTGAAGACCTGGTCGAAGAAGTGGCTGGAGACGGCGGGCATCAACGTCCTGCGGCCCGAGATCGAGACCGACGCGAACGGTGTCATCACCTCCTTCGCCGTCCGGCAGGAGGCCCCCGCGCTGCCCATCGGCGCCAAGGGCGCTGTATCCGATGATGCGGCTCCGCCGCGTGGCACCCTCCGGCCGCACCGCATCGCCATCGGCCTGTACGACCTCGACGACGAGAGCGGCAAGCTGTTGCGCGACGGCGACAGCGGGCGGATCGAGCTCGATGTCGATGGTGAACTGACCGCCGTACCGCAGCTGGTGGGGCGTCGGCGCCCGGCCGTGGTCCTGCTCAACGACGACGACCTGTCGTACTCCAAGATCCGCCTCGACGAGCAGTCGCTCGCCTTCGTGACCGAGCACCTCGGCGACTTCGAGGCCTCCCTGCCGCGCGCCCTGTGCTGGGCCTCGGCCTGGGACATGACCCGGGACGCCGAACTCGCCACCCGCGACTATCTGTCCCTGGTGCTGTCGGGCATCGGCAAGGAGTCGGACATCGGTGTCGTGCAGTCGCTGCACCGTCAGGTGAAGCTGGCGATCGACCTGTACGCGGACCCGTCGGCGCGCGAGGCGCTGCTGACCCGCTGGACGGACGCCACGCTGGCGCATCTGCGGGCGGCGGAGCCTGCGTCGGACCACCAGCTCGCCTGGGCCCGCGCCTTCGCGGCGACCGCGCGTACGCCGGAGCAACTGGACCTGCTGGAGGCCCTGTTGGACGGTTCGCACACGGTGGAGGGGCTGGCCGTGGACACGGAGCTGCGCTGGGCGTTCGTCGAGCGGCTCGCGGCGGTGGGCCGGTTCGACGAGGCGGAGATCGCGGGCGAGTACGAGCGGGACAAGACGGCGGCCGGTGAGCGCCACGCGGCCACCGCCCGGGCGGCCCGCCCCCTCCCGGAGGCCAAGGAGGAGGCCTGGGCCTCGGTCATCGAGTCCGACAAGCTCCCCAACGCCATTCAGGAGGCCGTCATCAGCGGCTTCGTCCAGACCGACCAGCGCGAGCTGCTGGCGTCGTACACGGAGAAGTACTTCGCGGTGGTCAAGGACATCTGGGAGTCCCGCTCCCACGAGATGGCCCAGCAGATCGCCGTCGGCCTGTACCCGTCGCTCCAGGTCTCCCAGCAGACCCTGGACCGCACGGACGCCTGGCTCCTGTCCGCCGAGCCCAACGCGGCCCTGCGCCGCCTCGTCTCGGAGTCACGGTCGGGCGTGGAGCGCGCGCTGAAGGCCCAGGCGGCGGACGCGGCGGCCGCGTAGCCCATGGGTGCGGGGGCGGTCACCCGCCCCCGCACACCCTGCGGGCCAGGTCGACCATGGTGCGCACATGCAGTCCGGTCTGCGCGGCCACGGGCACCCATCTCAGGTCGTACGACTTGTCGAGCTCCTGGCACCACTCGCGCACCAGGTCTCCGAGGACGTCGGCGGTCCCGGGGTCCGTGCACGCGAGGGACCGGCGCATCATGGCCGCCACGCGCAGCGGGATGCGGCGGGCGGCGAGGCCGAGGGTGACGAAGTGGCCCCGGGAGCCGGCGAGTTCCTCCGTGGCCCAGGTTTCGACGAGTGACGGTGCCACGTCGACGAGTTCGCGGGCGGCGTCGCGCAGGGGCAGCATGCCGTCGGGGACGGCGTCGTACGCGTCCCGCCGCCCGTCGAGTACGGCCGTGAGCTCCTGGGTGCGGCCCAGCAGCAGTTCGCCCAGCCGGGCGATCTCGCGCTCCGGTTCGGGGGCGGGCCTCGGGTCGCTCACCGCGGGGGTGCTCCAGGCGGGCGCCTCGACGAGGGCTGTGAGGGTGCCGTACCGCCCCGGGTTGGAAACAGTTCCCGGATGTGCAGGCCAGTGTCGGCCATTTCGGGCGGGGCGGCTGAGTGGCGTGGTCGGTAGCGGATGATCCAGTCGGCGATCATCTTCGGCCCTTTCCTGTGCAGGGGGATCGGTTGTTCGCCAGTCGCTGTCGTGTGCTTACCCGGGGTGTGGGGGCGGGGGTTAGCTTCGGCCTGTCGGGATCACCACGGGCGAGCGGGGGCGCACGGCGATGGGCAGGCGGGGGCGGGGTGCCAAGGGGCGGGAGCCGCGCCCTCATCGTGCGCTGTCCGATCCGTTCGTGGTCGCCCCGCCGGGCGGATGCCGCATCCGCACCCGGCTGCGCCTCTCGCCCGCCGACGCGGTCGTACTGCGGGCCGTCGGCGAGCACCTGGGCGCGCTGGCCGGGGCCGATCTCGCGGCGCGGGTGCGGATCGGGAACGTGCCCGCCGCGCACAATCAGCGGGCCGGGCGGAAGAAGGCGCTCACCGCCCGGTCCTCCTCCCGCTGGGCGGGGTCGGTCACCCGTACCAGCGAGGACCAGTACCAGCTCGCCCGGCGGGCGCTGAACGCCCGTATCGGCTCACTGCGCCAGGCGATCGCCACGATCACCTCCCGCCTCGCCGTCACCCCCGGCAGCCGGGAGCGGCGAGGGCGCCGGTGGGTGCGTGGGTACGCCGACGGCGCCGAGCGGCGGGCCAAGCAGCAGCGGCTGCAGATCCTGCACGGTGAGCTGCGCCGGGCGGTACGGGAGCGGGAGGGCGGCCGGGTACGGGTCACCCGGGGCGGACGCCGGCTGCTCAACACCCGCCACCACCTCTACGACAACGCCACCGCACCGAAGCCGCTGACCGCAGCCAACTGGCAGGCCCAACTGGAGGGGTGGGGCACCGTCTGGTCGGCGCGGCGGATGTTCCTGACCGCGGACGGGGAGGCGGGCGCGCCGTTCGGGAACTACACCCTCGGCATCGACCCCGCCGACGGCACGATCGCGATGGTGCTGCCCGAGCCGCTGCGCGTCCAGCACGCCAACGCCCCGCGAGGCCGGTACGTCCTGGACGCGGCGGCCGTCTTCGCCCACCGGGGCGGGCAGTGGGCGGACCGGATCGCCGCGGGCGCCTCGGTCCGCTACGACATCACCTGCGACCCGGCCCGCGGACGCTGGTATCTGGATGCCTCCTGGTCCACCACAGCCAGGGGCCACAAGCTCCCCGTGCCCGCCCTGGAGACGCTGCGGCGGCATCCGGTGCTCGCGGTGGACGTCAACGCCGACCACCTCGCCGCCTGGATCATCGACCCGCACGGCAGCCCCGTCGGCGCCCCCCACACGATCCCCCTCCGGCTGTCCGGGCTGCCCGCCGCCACCCGGGACGCACGGCTGCGCGCAGCAATCTCCCGGCTCCTGCATCTGGCGCAGCGGCATGAGTGCGCGGCGCTGGTGATCGAGAACCTGGACTTCGCCGACGCCCGGGCCACCGGGTGGGAGAAGCTGGGCCGGGACAGGCGAGGCGAAGCCTTCCGGCGCCTGGTGGCGGCCATCCCGGCGGGCAGGTTCCGTGACCGCCTGGCCGGGATGGCCCACCACGCCGGACTGTCCGTGACGGCGTATTCGAGCAGGTGGGGTGCCCAGCACTGGCTGAACCCCCTCAAAGAACAGCAGGCTTCTGCCGGCTCGGCCACCACCATCACGGGGCATCATGCCGCCGCGGTGGTCGTCGGCAGACGCGGTCTGGGCTGTACGGCCCGGCGCAGGAAAGACGGACCCCGCCAAACCCCTGCCACCACCGCCACCCGGCGTGCTGAGGCAGCGGCCGTGCGACCGGAGGATCGCACCGGGACAACCGCCCCCACACCGCCGAGTCACCGCAGCACAGGCCGTACGGAGCGGACAGCTCCGGCACGGACCTCGCGCAGCACCCCCCGGGTGCGTCAGACACGAGCGCGCCCACCCGGAAAGCACCCGCCCCACGGCCCCACCACCGTTCGGGGGCCCAGCACCCACGACCAGCAACTCACGCTGCTCGCAATGCCCGAAACGGCCGACACCGGCCAATCAACCTAGGAACGGTCGCGTTCGCTTCCGGTGCGGCCGCAGTCGCAGTCGCAGTCGCAGTCGCAGTCGCCGGACAGTACGAGGACGCCAGGTGGGTCCGGGTGCCAGTCGGGGCCGTCGCAGGGGTGGTCGTCGAGGAGGATGCGCAGCCGTGCCGCCGTCTCCCGGAAGGCGTGGGCGGCGCCGGGCACCTGTCTCGTCTGCATCTTGAATCCTCCCCTCCCTGAAGGGGGAGGGGATTCCTGGCTCAGGCAGCCTCCTGGAGCAGCGCTCCAGGAGGTCTTGCGCCATCGGCACCAGC